>NZ_BAAARB010000012.1:0-129651 GCF_039531975.1 Gordonia cholesterolivorans
TCACCAGAAAGGTGCTCCTTGCCCTGCTTGTGATTGTCGTTTCGCAACAACAATTATTGCAGCTCAGAGCACCTTTCTTCATGAAAACGGCAGGTCAGGCGAATTCAGCGATGAAAGCCCGAGGCTAAAGCGCCCACGAGATGGATCTGTCAGTCCACCCAGTTCTATCACTTGGGCGAGCGCACGCGGGACCTCATGGCGAGTAATCCGAAGCTCTTTCGGCGGTAGCGCGTTACCTCACAGGCGTGGTGATCCCGGCCGCGCATGACGGTCAGGCCACGCCGGGACAGAACTCGTGTTTCTGGCGCCGCGCGCCGGTGACGGCGTGGAGTCCGACGGGTCCGCCTCCGCTGAGTCCGGCCGATGCCGGAGTGAGGGCGGCCATGTCGGCGCCGATGCCGGTGTGCTGGCCGGCGGAGTGCCGTGGAGCTCGTGGTGGGTTCGGCCGGCGTCGGGTCGGTGCCGACGCCCCGCCCTGGCGCCGGCGGGCGGCCATGTTGGCCTCCGTGGCCTGGGCGCGGTTGGTCGGGAGTGCTCCGCCGGCTCGCTGCGCAGACGTCGCGCGCTCTCCGCTGGTGCCGTGTTGGCGGTGGAGACGGGCTAGTGAGACTTGGGGCCGGGCGGCTCGGTCGTCGGGGATCTGGCCCCCGTTGCGGAAGTTCGGAATCTGGCCGCCATCGCGGAACGGGGAGATGCCAGCGGAACTGAGATCGACGTCCCCAACGAACGGTAGGTTCTTCGCCAGCCAGGTGACTCGTGATCCGCTCCACTCCATGCCGAAGTGCGGGATATGGTCCATGATGCCCACGGCGTGAATCTCCTTGTGTTGAAACGGAACCGAGGCCCAGGCGCCGCGCGGCGGAGTGCGGAACCTGGGCCTCGGAGTCAGAGGGTCATTGTCAGGCGGCGGTGCCGACCTTGACGATGGCCTCGGGGCGGTAGACGCTCACGCCGAACCGGCCCTCGACACGGACGCGGGTCTGGTTGCGCTCGAACAGTTCGCCCGAGGTGTCCCACTCGATATCGACGGCCGCGCCCACGACGTCCACGCTCACTGCCGACGGGTCCAGGACCACGGCTGTCTTTGCCGGGAGCGCGGTGGTCAGGACCGCGCGGAGTCCCCACAGCTCACGTTCCATGAGGTCAATCGGGACGACTCGGAATGCGATGGCGTCGTCCGAGGTGGCCAGGAGTTCCACGGCCTCCCAATCGGCCGGGGAGATGAACAGGACGCTCGGCTCGTAGCCGAGGGTTTCCTGGGCCGTGATGGCCTTACGGATGGACGTCAGGGCGTTGGTGGCGAACGCCTGGATCTGCACGCCGCTGGTGTTGAGGAGTCCGGTCAGGTGGGCGCCGGTGCCGTCTCCGCCGATCACCTCGACCTCCAGGGCCTTGTCCAGGCCGTAGACGAGAACTGTACAAGACCGGCGGCGAGCTCGTGGCGCCGGCATCGTGTTCACCGTCGTTCTCGGCGGTACCGCCGTGCACGTCGACCGATGGGACCCGGACTGGGGCGTGCAGGTGATCCGGGAGGAAGGGGTGACCACCTTCTTCGGCGCACCCACGTTCCTGCAGGACATGATGCGCACCGATCTCGCCGGTGATGCGGACAACCCGCTCTCGTGCCTGGTGATCGCCGGATCGTCGGTACCGCGGAATCTGCCGGTCCAAGCCGCGGAGGCTCTCGGCGCCTACGTGGCTCCCGCCTGGGGGATGACCGAGTGCAGCATCCTCGTCTCGTGTACGCCGAAGGAGTCGGACGCCATTCTGCGCACCGACGGGTCGGTCTTCGAGGGCTCGGAGATGCGCGTGGTCGATGTCGACGGCAACGAGTGCCCGGCCGGAGTGGTCGGCGACCTCCTGATGCGGAGCCCAGGTGTGGTCTACGGCTACTTCGACCGACCCGATGCCACAACGCGAGACTATCGCCCGGGACTGTGGTTCTCGACCGGCGACCGAGCCGGCATCGACGAACACGGCTGGATCTCCCTGTCGGGACGGAGCAAGGACATCGTCATCCGGGGCGGCGAGAACGTCCCGGTGACCGACATCGAGTCGTTGATCTTCGACCACCCCGACGTGTTGAACACGGCCGTCATCGGCATTCCCGACGAACGGCTCGGTGAACGTGTCTGCGCGGTGCTCGTGATGAAGGACGGCCGGCCCGCGCGCACGCTCGCAGGGCTGTCGGAATACCTTCTCGCGCAAGGGCTCTCGAAGCACTACCTCCCCGAACGTATTGTCACGCGCGGTGAATTGCCGATCACGCCCAGCGGCAAGATTCAGAAGTTCCGACTGCGGGAATCGCTGACTGACGGAGTCGGTGGCGCGGGCTGAATCGACGCGCCATGTCATGTATCGACGACTACATCGAGGTGCTGCGGAACTCCCGCAGGCCGGACCAGACCATGCAAGAGACGGAGACGAAGATGAGCTTGCCCACCAGGGTCGGGGTGTACGGAGGCGGACGGATGGGAGCCGGGATCGCGCACGCCTTCCTGTGTTCCGGCACCGCGGTCACGGTGATCGAAGCGGACGACTCCGCCGCCGACCGCGCTCGCGATCGGATCGCTTCGAGTCTGACCAAAGCGGCGGAGAGGGGCGTGCTCGCCGATTCCGTCGACGACGTACTTCGCCGAGCCGACGTCACCACCGGCGCTGAGAACCTCGCCGAATGCGGACTGGTCATCGAGGCGGTGCCGGAGATCGTCGAGGTCAAAGCGGAGGTCCTGGCGCGCATAGAGAAGACCGCTCCGCTCGCCGTCGTGGCGACCAACACCAGTTCGCTGTCGATCGACGGTCTGGCCGATTCACTCACCTCACCGGAGAAGTTCATCGGTCTGCACTTCTTCAACCCGGTGCCGGCCAGCGACCTCGTCGAGATCGTCGTCGGCACGAAGACGTCCGAGACACTGGTCGCCGATGCTCAGCAGTGGGTGCGCGACATCGGGAAGACCGGTATCACCGTCACGGACTCGCCGGGGTTCGCTTCGTCGCGGCTCGGAGTGGCGATCGCACTCGAGGCGATGCGGATGGTGGAGGAAGGTGTCGCCTCCGCGGCGGACATCGACACGGCGATGACCCTCGGCTACAAGCATCCCACCGGACCCTTGCGCACTACGGACATCGTCGGACTCGACGTCCGTCTCGCCATCGCCGAGCATCTCGCCAAGGAGATCGGACCGAGGTTCGAGCCGCCCGCGATCCTCCGTGACAAGGTGGCAGCCGGGCATCTCGGCCGCAAGACTGGGCAGGGATTCTACGAATGGTGAGCTGTTCGGTCGGTTGAGCGGTCATCCATGACTGCCGAGGGCGCTGAACGCGCCGTTCCGGCACAATGGGCCGCATGAAGCTCTCTGACACGATCGCGTCCGCCGGTGCCTGGGTTCTGGAGAACGGTCATCGTGCGCTCCTGGCGATCACCGGCGGGCGCTTCCCGAAGCGCATGCTGGGGATGCAGACTCTTGAGCTTCACACGATCGGAAGGAAGTCGGGGCAGCGCCGGTCGACGATGCTCACGGCACCGATCTACTCGGCCGATCAGATCGTGGTCGTCGCCTCGAAGGGCGGACACTCCGACCACCCCGACTGGTACAAGAACCTTGCAGCGAACCCCGACGTGGAGGTGACTGTCGACGGTACGACGACCTCATGGACCGCGCGACGGGCGAGCGCCGAGGAGAAGTCGCGGCTGTGGCCGTCGATCGTGAAGATCAACCCCGGCTACGAGGGCTACCAGCGCAAGACCGATCGGGACATCCCCGTGGTCATTCTCACGCCGCGCGGCAGGTAAGACCGACGCGAGGGTGTCAGGTGGTGCCGTGGCGAAGGAATCCGTAGAGGCCGGCGCGGTAACCGCGCTGATAGCTCAGGTCGTCGTCGGGGTCGGTGCCGTTCTCGAGAACTGACGCCGCGTGGTGCCGCGCCCACGTCGGCGGAAGGCTCGACAGGTAGGCGAGCGACTCGTCGAACCCCTGCTGGAAGAGGTCCGGATCGAGGCATGCGTCGAGTTCCGGATCGACGAGCGGATACGACGTCGGCAGACGCGTCACGGTGGCGTGACCGCTGAGCGGCGCGGTCGTCTGAGGGTCGGCGGAGTGCGCGGTCATCGGCGGGTTCGTCTTTCAGCGAGGGTTCGGTACAGGGTGGCTCGGCTGACTCCGAGTTCGGCGGCTATCGCGGGTACGGGATGGCCGGCGGCACGCATGCGCTCGGCGGCGGCGGCTTGGGTCTCGTCCAGCGCGCGGGGCCGGCCGACGCCGGAAGCGGCGTGGGAGCGCCGATGCGGAGACCGACGGTGTTCCGATGTCGCCTCCTCGTCGTCGAGCTCGGCGAGGGACGCCAGGACACCGACGATCATCGCTCCGGCGGGGTCTGCGGTATCGACTCCCTCGCGCAGCGACTGCAGTCCGATCCGCCGCCGAGTGAGTTCGCGCGCACTCGAGAGCACTTCGCGTGCGGTGCGGCCCAGTCGGTCGACGCCGACGACGACGGCGGTGTCTCCGGGCCTCGCGTAGTCGAGCAGCGCTGCCCAGCCGGGGCGCTCGGAGGAGGGGGTGCCGGCGCCGGACCTGTCGCTGTAGATCCGCGACGGTTCTACGCCGGCATCGGTGAGCGTATCGATCTGTGCCTCGAGTCGCTGAGACCCTCCGGGCGCGCGTGCATAGCCGAGTCGGTACCCGGCGCCGACGGCCTCATCGTCTCTCATGTCTCACAATGTATCGCAAAAGGGGCGGGTCTTGGTTTTGCGACACTCCCGAATTCGAGTGGTCCGCTCAGCCTGGTCGAGCGAGCGCAGTGGGGGCGGGGTCGTTCCTGCGGTGGTGGTGGTTCATTTCGACTCGCTGCGCTCGCTCAATAAGCCTGAAGATGAGGCCTGACGGGGTCGCTCGCTCGGTAGGCCTGACGATGAGGCCTGACGAGGTCGCTCGCTCGGTAAGCGCGAAGATTGGGCCTCGCTGGGTCGCTCGCAGTAAGCCTGAAGATTGGGGCTGGCGAGGTCGCTCGCTCGGTAAGCGCGAAGATACTTCGACTCGCTGCGCTCGCTCAATGAGCCTGAAGATCGGCCCGACGGGATCGCTCGCTCAATGAGCCTGAAGATCAGTCTGGCACGATCGCTCGCTCGGTAAGCCTGAAGATCAGCCTGGCGGGATCGCTCGCTCACCAGACCTCGTCGCAATAATAATTTTGCGACTGTCGCATAATGGTGAGATGCGAAAACGCTGCTCGCATCGCCCGGGTGGGGGCGAGACGAGCAGCGCGGGAGTTCTTGGAGGGGCTGGGGCGGGGTCAGCCGACCGGGGTGGGGAGGACCGACTCGAACGCGCGGCCCGACCGGGGCCGCGCGGAACCCATCTGCTTCGAGTCGCACAGGAAGGAGACGAGGTCGGCGAGAGTGTCCGCGGACGGCCGCGGCTCGTAGCCGAGCTGTGTCCGTGCCTTGCTGATGTCGACGACGGGTTGGGCGACCAGCGCCGCGATGGACGCACGCGAGACGAGGTCGGAGCCGAACAGTTGGCTGATCGGTTCGGCGATGGGGACCACCATGTTCAGCAGACGCAGCGGTACGGCGAACAGCGGGCGGAATCGCCCGCAGAGCTCTGCGACGGCGCGCATGGCCTCGAAGAGGCAGACCTGTTCACCGCCGAGCAGGTAGTTCTCGCCGGTGGCGCCGTGCGCGGCGGCGAGGGTGAGGCCCTTGGCCACGTCACGGACGTCGACGAGATCGAAGTTGCCCTCGACGAACAGGGGGACTCTGCCCTGCGCCGCGTCGCGCAACATGCCGTTGATGCGTGAGAGTCCGTGGTCGACGGGACCGTACACACCGGTCGGATTGCAGATCACGGCGTCGAGCCCGTCCGCGATCACCTTGCGCAGTTCCTGCTCGCCCGCCCATTTCGATCGGTCGTACACCGGGAGCGCGGGATTCTCCGAGCGCGCGGAGTTCTCATCGACGATCCCGTTGTCGGTGTACTGGTCGAAGGAGTGAATCGAGCTGCAGTGGACGAAGCGTCGCACACCGGCGGCGAGCGCGGCTCGAGCGGTGGATGCGACGCCCTGTGTGTTCACTCGCCAGGCGAGTTCGTTCTGCTGTTTGAGGGTGATCATCGCGACGAGGTGATACACGGTGTCGACGCCGTCGAACGCGGCGACGAGTGCGTCGTGGTCGAAGATGTCGGCGGCGGTCCAGGTCACCTGCGGGTGATCGAGGCCGTGCGCCGGCGACACCCGGTCGATGGCGACGACGTCGTGCCCGTCGGCGACCAACTGGTTGACCAGGTTGGTTCCGACGAATCCAGCAGCTCCGGTGACGGCGACCTTCATGTGCATCCTCATTCTCGACGTGACAGACCACAGTGCCCGGTGATCTGGCGTGCCCCGTCCCAGCAGACTAGAACACGTTCTAATTCGCACGAGGCTATCTGGCCCGCTCACCGCCGCGCAAGGGTGTCGCGGATTTGTCGTCCGCGCCGGGGGTCGCACGTGCCGTTACCGGCCCCGTCTGCGCGCGGTCCGGGGTACTGTCCGAGGAATGTCTGAACAGGCAGTGCGCGCGGTGCGACCGCTGCGAGCGGCGATGGTCGTCGGTGCACTCGGCGTGGTGTTCGGAGACCTGGGGACGAGTCCGATCTACACCGTTCAGACGGTCTTCGACCCGAGGGACCCGCACCCGATCGCGCCGACGTCCGACAACGTCTACGGCGTGGTCTCGCTGATCTTCTGGTCGGTGATGATCATCGTGACTCTCACGTATGTGCTGCTCGCCATGCGCGCGGACAACGACGGCGAAGGCGGGATTCTCGCTTTGATGACCCTCCTGAAACGGTGGGTGGAACAGATCGATCCGCGGACATTCATCGTGCTCTCCGCACTCGGCATCCTCGGAGCCGCACTCTTCCTCGGGGACAGCATCATCACCCCCGCGATCTCGGTGCTGTCGGCCGTCGAGGGCCTCAAAGTGGTCGATCCGGAGCTGCATTCCTGGGTTGTCCCGCTGACCGCATTGATCGTCTTCGTGCTGTTCCTCGCCCAGCGGTTCGGCAGCGGCGGCGTGGGTCGCTACTTCGGACCGGTGATGGCGGCGTGGTTCGTCGTCATCTCGGTGCTCGGAATACACGGAATCACAGCCGAACCCGGCATCCTGCGCGCACTGTCGCCGACCTACGCGGTCGGTTTCGTCGCCGGTCATTTCCACGTCGCGTTCTTCGCGCTCGCCGCGATCGTGCTCGCCGTGACCGGGGCCGAGGCGCTCTACGCCGACATGGGCCATTTCGGCCGGAGACCCATCTCCACCGCATGGATCCTGATCGTCGCGCCGGCCCTGACACTCTGCTATCTCGGTCAGGGCGCCCTGGTGCTTCACGACGTCCGCAATCTGAGCGCGCCGTTCTTCCTGCTGAGCCCGCAGTGGGGGCAGATCCCGCTCGTGATCCTGACGACGATGGCGACGGTGATCGCGGCACAAGCGGTGATCTCCGGGGCGTTCTCCGTCGCCTCGCAGGCGGCTCGTCTCGGCTACATGCCTCGTCTACGCCTGGTGCACACCTCCGACCGCGAGTACGGGCAGGTGTACGTTCCGTGGCTCAATTGGTTCCTGATGGTCTCGGTGATCACCCTGGTGTTCGCATTCCGCAGCTCCGACGCCCTCGCCTACGCGTACGGCATGGCGGTCACCGGGACCATCGCGATCACCACGATCCTGTTCTTCGTCGTCGCACGGCACCGTTGGCGGATCCCGTGGTGGCTGCTGGCGCCCGCCGCGGCCGCACTGTTGACCGTCGACTTGCTGTTCTTCGCGGCGAACATCACCAAGTTCGTCCACGGGGCGTGGCTGCCGTTGGTCATCGCTCTCGCGGCTTTCGCGATCATGACGACGTGGCGGCGCGGTCGCCTGCTGGTAGCGGCTCGTCGATCGCTGCTCGAGGGCCCCGTCGACGAGTTCCTCCAATCGCTGCGGTCGGGGGAGCGCGAGGTCGACGTGGTGGACGGCACGGCGGTCTTCCTCAATCGCGACCCGGCCAGCGCACCGCTCGCGTTCCGGGCGAACGTCGATCACAACCGTGTCCGGCACCGGCAGGTCCTCTTCGTGTCGGTGGAGGTCGCTACCGCGCCCCGCGTCGATCCTGCGGCGCGGGTCCGCAGAATCGACCTCGGTGCCGACGACGAGGGGATCAGCGCCGTCGTCGTCCGCTTCGGGTATACCGAGCCGCCGGACATCCCGGCGACTCTCGGTGCGCTCCGTGACCTTCCGGTGGGTGTGGACCCCGCGGCGGTGACGTACTTCCTGTCGACTGTGGAGTTGCGTCTGAGTGACGAACCGGGCCTGGCGGGCTGGCGCAAGCGAGTGTTTCTGGCGAGTTCGCACGTGTCGTCGGACGCGAGTGACTACTTCCGGCTTCCGCGCGAGCAACTCGTCGTGATGGGGGCACGGATCCCGGTGTGACGCAGGCGGCCTCGGCCGGTCAGCTCAGCGCGATGACCCCGCCCGTCGGCGTCGAGGTGGGGCCGCTGCCGCCGCCGATGTCGCGGGCGATCCACACACCCGGCGTGAGCTGACGGTACTCATGGAGGCTGACCGGCTCACCGAGGAAATCAGCCGAGAAGTCCGCGGCGTAGACCGGCCGACCGTCGACGCGCGAGACGGCGGGAACCACCTCGGCTCCGGCGTCGGTGCCCCAGACGTAGTTCTTGTACACCCAGGGGCGCCCGCCCCGTTCGGTGAAGGTCAATGCGTCCCCGAGGACGCTCTGGGTGCGAGTGAGGGTCTTCGCCGCATCATCGGGCAGTGTCCGGCCCCGAAGCTGGAACACCGGGAGCAGGGAGAGCTTCTTCTTCCCGAGGGGACGAACGCCCAGCGGCGCATCGGCGAACAACCCGAGGATCTCCTCGGCGGTGCAGTGTTCCATCAGGGAGGTGACCGTTCGCGTGGCATTCCCCGGATCGACGACGCACGTGCGCGCCGGCGCGGCCGACGCGGTGGCGGGCGAACCGAGGAGTGATCCGACGGCTGCGATGATCGCGACGATTCTGATTCTTGTCGTACGTTCAAATGACACGAGGACATTGAACAGTGCGCAAAGCGGTCGAGCAATCCGAATGTCCCGACATTTCCTCGCCGGCTGATTACTTTGGTCCCTAGATTTCTGCCGCTCTCATGCACTTACCTTGTCCTGGGGTGAAGTCTCCAGTGCGGTCGAGGGATCGGCATCACTGCAGGGAGTGAAGGTGGGTTCTTGTGGCGGTGCGGACGCGGACAGCGAAGTCGGCGCAGATGGATCGGCGCATCGCGAGGCGCGACGACGTGCTCGTCCTGGCATTCGCCGCCGTCGCGCTGGCGGGGGTGCTCATTCACGACCGCGTCGACATGCCGGCCACGCCTCTGCTCAGCGTCACCAACATGTTTCCGACCGCGGTCTACCTCGGTCTCGGACTGCTGGGCTTCGTTCCACGAGCTCGTGCCGCGTCGAGCTGGCTGCTCTTGATCTGGGCGTGGATCCTGGTGGTCGCATCACTGATCGGCCTCATACCGCAGAGCAACGCAGTCTCAGCGCCGCAGAATCCCAACGTGCACTACGTCTTCCACATCATCTACGCAGCGTGTCAGCTGCCGCTGATCGTCGCGCTGGTGCTGCGGCTCAATCGTGACGCCTCGGCCGTCACCACATCCCGCTGAGACACTCACCGCGCGGCTGTGAGGACAACGCCCGCGCTCGCCGTGACGACGAGTGCGATGGCGACGAGCTGACGTGAGTCCAGCGACTGGTCCAGAACCACGAAGCCGGCGAGAGCGGCCACCGCGGGGCCCAGACTCGACAGCACGCCGAACACACGCGTCGACATCCGTTTGAGTGCGGTGAACTCCAGGGCGTAGGGGATCACTGAGGTCAGCACGGCCACGCCGCCGAACGCCGCGAGCAGGCCCGGGTCGTCGGCGACCGCGGGCACCGCTTGGAACAGTCCGATCGGGACGATCACCCCAGCCGCGACCAGCATGGCCGCCGACAGGCCGTCGACGCCGTGCACCCGGGTTCCCAGTCGGGCCGAGGCCACGATGTAGACGGCCCAGCAGAGGGCGGCCATCGCCGCGAATCCTGCTCCCCGAACATCGAAGGCAGCGCCGCCGTGCACGCCGAGCATCGCTATCCCGAGCGCGGCGAGTGCGACCCACAGGGCGTCGATCAGGCGCCGGCTGCCCGCGGCGGCGACGGCCAACGGTCCCATCAGCTCGACGGTGACCGCGACGCCGAGCGGAACGCGATCGATCGCCAGATAGATGAACAGGTTCATTCCGCCCAGGCCCAGACCCAGCAGCAGCACGCCGAGCCACGTGCGCCGCGGCCAGCTCAGCACCCGTGGCCGGACGAGAAGGGCCAGGATCAGCGCGCCGCACCCGAGTCGCAGGGCGGCGGCGCCGAACGGTCCCACCCGGTCGAACAGCGAACCGACGATCGCGTTGCCGAACTGGACGCTGAACACCGCAGCGACCACCAGCGCGCTCGGCGGCACACGAGGCAGGGGATCGGGACGGGTCTGCACGGTGGGGACTCTATCGGCCGGCCCAGCGGATACCCTGGCGGAGGTGGGAAGGATTACCGCCCGATGGCCGGTGACGAAGGTGCGGATCGGACACGAGCCGCGGCGTCGTCCCGACCGACTCGCGGTGGAGGAACCACTCGAGATCCGGA
Source organism: Gordonia cholesterolivorans (assembly GCF_039531975.1). NCBI lineage: Bacteria > Bacillati > Actinomycetota > Actinomycetes > Mycobacteriales > Gordoniaceae > Gordonia > Gordonia cholesterolivorans. The sequence goes on from NZ_BAAARB010000012.1 coordinate 10,686, forward strand.
TCGGCGGACGGCCGCTGGCGGTGACGATGCGGACACCGGGCACCGACGTCGAACTCGCGGCGGGATTCCTCGTCTCCGAAGGGGTCATCACCCGTGCCGAGCAGTTCCGGGCCGCGATCCACTGCGGCGGGCCGGGCACCGGCGGCACGGAGAACACCTACAACGTGCTCGACATCGCACTCTCCGCGGACACCCCGCCGCCCGGACCGGCCACCGCGCGCGACTTCCTGACCACCAGCGCATGCGGAATCTGCGGCAAGACGAGCATCGACGCGGTGGAGACCTCGTCGGCGTTCGACCTGCGCGGAGACGAGACGACGGTGCGACCGTCGCTGCTCGTCGAACTGCCGGAACGTCTGCGCGCCGGACAGCGAGCCTTCGACAGCACCGGCGGACTGCACGCGGCGGCGCTGTTCGACGCCGAGTCGGGTGAGTTGCTGACCCTGCGAGAGGACGTCGGCAGGCACAACGCCGTCGACAAGGTGATCGGGTGGGCGCTGACACGCGACCGGCTGCCGCTGCGCGGAACCATTCTGCAGGTGTCGGGCCGGGCGAGCTTCGAACTGGTGCAGAAGGCGGTGATGGCCGGCATCCCGATGCTCACGGCGGTGTCGGCGCCGTCCTCGCTGGCCGCCGAACTCGCCGAGCGGTCGGGACTCACGCTCATCGGCTTTCTCCGCGGCGATTCGATGAACGTGTACACCGGCGCCGCTCGGGTGGCGCCGGCCTGACCGCTGCCGGATCTAGATCGGGTCGGTGAGACGACGCAGAAAGGCAGCTGTCCGCTCGTGCTCGGGAGCGCCGATGACCTGCTCCGGTGCGCCGCGCTCCACGATCACGCCGCCGTCGACGAACAACACTTGGTCGGACACCTGGCGGGCGAACGAGATCTCATGCGTGACCACGACCATGGTCCAATTCTGTGCCGCGAGGTCGCGGATCACCCGCAGGACCTCGCCGACCAGTTCCGGGTCGAGTGCCGACGTCGGCTCGTCGAGCAGCAGCACCTTCGGATTCATCGCGACGGCGCGCACGATCCCCACCCGCTGCTGCTGACCGCCGGACAGTTGAGCCGGGTAGTCGTCGGCGCGGTCGCCCAGGCCGACGCTGTCGAGCAACCGCTGCGCATCCGCGGTCGCGTCAGCCACCGGCCGTCGCTGCACCACCACCGGTCCCTCGATGACGTTCTCCAAGACCGTCTTGTGGGGGAACAGGTTGTGGTTCTGAAAGACGAATCCGCTCTGGCTCCGATAGCGGGCGATGTCGGACTTGGCGTAGTCGCCGGCGAAATCGATCGTCACGTCGGCCACCCGGATCACACCGGTGTCCGGTACGTCGAGCGCATTGAGCGACCGCAGAAGGGTGGTCTTGCCCGATCCGGAGGGGCCGATCACCGCGGTGACCGACCCGGAGTCGACGCTGAACTCGATGCCGCGCAGCACTTCGTTGTCACCGAAGGCCTTCGTCAGACCATCGACCTGGATGAGTGCGGTCATGTCGGGATGAACCTTCCGAGACGGGTCTCGAGGACGCCCTGCAGCATCGACAGCACGAGGCACACGATCCAGTAGTAGACCGCGGCGGTCATGTACAGGGCGAAGAACTCGAAGGTGGGCGCGGCGGCTATCTGCGCGACGCGCAGGAGCTCCGTCACCAGGATCGTGGAGGCGAGTGAGGTGTCCTTCACCAGTGAGATGAGCGTGTTCGACAGACCGGGAACCGCGATCCGCGCCGCTTGCGGGAGCACGATGCGGCGCATCGTGGTCGCGTAGTTCATGCCGATGGTCGCGGCGGCCTCGCGCTGGCCCTTGGGAACCGACATGATCGCGCTGCGGATGATCTCGGCGGCGTACCCGCCGACGTTGAGCGAGAAAGCGATCGCGGCGGCAGGCAGCGGCGGCACTTTGAATCCGAGCTCGGGCAGCGCGTAGAAGATGATGAACAGCTGGACCAACAGCGGGGTGCCCCGGATGATCGAGACGTAGATCCGCGCGAGTCGCGAGAGAATCGGGTTCTCCGCGAGCCGGGCGAGTGCCACGACGAGCGCGATCGCCAGGCCGATCACGAAGCTCACCGCCGCGAGTGGGATGGTGGTGGTGAGCGTGGCTTCCGCCATCGGCCAGAGGTTTCTCCCGATCAACTCCCAGGTGCTCTCCGGCGGCTGTGCCCGCGGGCCGCTGCCGCTGGCATCGGCTTTGAGGTACTTCTCTGAGATCGCCGTGAGCGTGCCGTCGGCCCGCAGACGGTCGAGCGCGTGGTCGATCTTCGGTATCAGCGGACTGCCCTTGGCGGCGGCGAAGGCCTGGTCGCTCGTCTGCCCGGTCTTGGCCGAGATCTTGACCGACGAGTCGCCGGTCTCGGCGAAATACGCGTACACGGCGATGCTGTCGTTGACCGTCGCGTCGACCCGGCCCTGCCGAAGCAGTGTGATCGCCTGGGTGAAACCCTCGACGGTCTGCACCTGTGCACCCGCGTCGCGAGCGACTTGAGTCCAGTTGCTCGTCGCCGTCTGGGCGACGGTGCGGCCCCTCAGATCGTTCAACGACCGGATCGACGAGTCGTCCGCCCGTGTCACGACCACCCCTTCGCCGACGGCGTACGGGCTGGACAACGCGTACTCGGCTCGCCGCTCCGGAGTGATCGTGACCTGATTGGCGACCACGTCGAATCGATCCGCGCCGAGTGCTGCGAACAGCGAGTCCCAGGGAGCCTCCACGAACTCGGCCCGCATGCCCATCTGATGCGCGACGGTCTCGGCCACGTCGACGTCGTAGCCGGAGAGTCGACCGGTCGCGGGGTCGTGGAAGCTGAACGGCGCATAGGTGCCCTCGGTTCCCACTCGGAGCACGCCTTCGCCGCTACGCCCACCGTCGGGACCGCCGCATCCGCCCACCACTGCCACTGCCGCGATCAGCACTGCCAGTAGCAGCGCCGGGGCTCGCGGTCGGAGGCTCATAGGGGGAGTAAACCCCGCCGGCCGATCAGATGGGACCCTTTGGCGCCACCTGGTCCGAGGGTGGGATTCCGGCGGCACGCAGATGCGCGCGGAGCCGGCCGACGAGCGGTGCACGTTCGAGTTCGTCAGCGGTCATCCATCGTGCGTCCTCGGCGTCGTCGCCCGCGCGCAGCTCGCCGCCGATCACCGTCGCGGCGAAGTCGTGGATCTCGAAGGTCTCCGCGTCGCTGTAATCGATGATCGCGCACCAGAGTTCCCTGCCGATCACCGCCTCGAGGCCGGTCTCCTCCCGGACCTCACGTGCGGCAGCCTCGGCGAGGGTCTCGCCGGCCTCGACATGTCCGCCCGGTACCGACCAACGTCCCTTCTCCGGTGCGTGACCGCGTTTGACCATCAGTATTCGTCCGCCGTCGTCGACGATGACCGCGCCCGCGGCCAGCACTGGATCCATCCTCACACCGTAGATCTCCGCGTGGTCGTGCGGATATCTCCGCGTCACAGCGGGTTGCTCGTCGCAACACCGGTCCGTTGTTCTGACGGTGCGCGACACCTCCGCGGGCGGGCGCGCCCCACTATCCTCGGTGGAGTGACCGCAAGTCGACAGCAACGCACAGGACTCGACGCCGTCGTGCAGACGGCCGCGGACGTGACCGCCACGAGGTCTCGCAACGCCAAGACACAGCGGATCGCCGATCTTCTCCGAGCGCTGTCGGCCGATGAGATTCCAGCGGCCGTCGGACTGTTGCTGGGCCGCCCGCGTCAAGGCCGGCTCGGAGTCGGGCGGCGTGCCGCTCATGCCGCTCGCACCGAACCGGCGGCGACCCCGTCGCTCACCGTGAGCGATGTGGACGCGGCGTTCACGACGCTGGCGAACACGCGCGGTCCCGGTGCGGTGCGCACCCGGGCGGAGGCACTGCACGCCCTGATGTCGCGTGCGACCGCCGACGAACAGGACTATCTGATCCGGGTGCTCACCGCCGAGATGCGGACGGGTGCGCTCGAGAGCGTGGTCACCGATGCGGCCGCGATCGCGGCCGGTCTGCCGACCGCAGTGGTGCGCCGGGCGGCGATGCTCTCCGGGGACCTCGGTACCACTGTCCGTCAGGCGTGTGCGGGATCCGACCTCACCGCAGTCGGCCTCACGCCGGGAGTCCCGGTCTCGCCGATGCTCGCCTCCACGGCCGAGTCCGCGTCGGCCGCGGTCGCCGAAACGGGGGAGGCCTCCGTAGAGGCGAAACTCGACGGCGCCCGGATCCAGGTGCATCGCGTCGGCGGCGCGGTCACCGTCTACACGCGCAGTCTGGCCGACGTCACCTCCCGGGTCCCCGAACTCGCCGAACTGGTGTCCGAGTTCCCCGGCGGCGACCTGGTCCTGGACGGCGAGACACTCGCTCTCGATCCCTCGGGTGCGGCGCGGCCGTTTCAGGAGACGATGAGTCGCTTCGGCTCCGGCGGCGGCACCGCATTGTCGGCGTGGTTCTTCGATGTGCTCTACGCCCGCGGCGAGAGCCTGATCGACTCACCGCTGCGGCGTCGGCGGCGGGTGCTGGCCGAGATCGTCGGGGAGCGGATGATCCGCGGGATCGAGGTGACCGGTCCCTCCGCCTGCCACCTCGCCGAAGACTTCTTCGCCGCGGCGGTCGGCACCGGCGACGAGGGGGTCGTGGTCAAGTCGCTCGACTCGACGTACGCGGCCGGGCGCCGTGGCAGTCACTGGATCAAAGTGAAGCCCGTGCACACCTTCGATCTGGTCGTGCTCGCCGTCGAACAGGGATCGGGACGGCGGCGGGGGATGCTGTCGAACCTGCATCTGGGCGCGCGGGATCCGGCGGGGCGATTCGGTCCGCCCGGTGGATTCGTCATGGTGGGTAAGACCTTCAAGGGACTCACGGACGAGCTGCTGCGATGGCAGACCGCGCATTTTCCGACGATCGCCGTCGACACTGCGGGCCATGTCACCGCGCTGCGGCCGGAGACGGTGGTGGAGATCGCGATCGACGGCGTGCAGCGGTCATCGCGCTATCCGGGCGGGGTCGCCTTGCGGTTCGCGCGGGTGAAACGCTATCGCGTCGGGGCCGACGCCAAGCCCGCCGCCGAGGCGGACACGATCGACGCGCTGCGCGATCTGCTCGATTCGAGGGCGTCCGACGCGATGCGGTGACCGTCAGTGCGGCGTCACGACTCGGACCGGGAACAGCACGGTGCGCTCGACGACACGATCGCGCTCGGCGCTCCGGCTCGTCCGGCGCGGATCTGCGAGGTAGGCCTCCAGGGCCGCCTGATCGGGCAGACCGATCAGCTGCGTCTCGTCGGGAACGTCGGCGGTGCCGGAACCGAGCGCGCGAGCGAGAAGCACCCCGCCGTGATCGGGTAGCAGGGCGAGGACCTCGTCTTCATAGGCCGACAGATCGGCGGCGAGGCCGGGCCGGGCCCAGAGTTGACAGCACAGTTCGACGGGTTCGGGATCGGTGGTCATGTCCTCGACGTTATCGGTGCCGTCGAGCCCGGCGGCGTGGCTGCGGCCTTCGCGTCCAGCAAGACGGTTTCGAGCATCTCCGGCGTCAGCCGCCCGGTGAAGGTGTTCTGCTGGCTGACGTGGAAGCATCCGAGAACGGTGAGACGCCGGCCGTTCGGATGGTCGATCACCACGCGGACGCCGTGCCCGAACCGCGGCCGTGGACGCGGCACGATCCAACCGCCCTCGGAGAGGGACGACAGCAGCGCCTGCCAGCCGAATCCGCCGAGTGCGATCGCCACCCGGACGGTCGGTGCCAGCAGTTCCAGTTCCCGCGACAGGAATGGCGCACACCGGCGACGTTCATCGGGCGTCGGCTTGTTGGCCGGCGGAGCGCAGTGCACGGGCGACGTGATCCGGGTGTCGATGAGCCGCAGGCCGTCGTCGGCGGATACCGCACGCGGCGCTGACGCGAGTCCGACGGCGTGCAGTGCGGCGAACAGGAAATCGCCGCTGCGGTCGCCGGTGAACATCCGGCCGGTGCGATTGGCGCCGTGCGCGGCCGGAGCCAGCCCGACGACGAGGATCCGTGCGTCGTCCGGTCCGAAACCGGGAACGGCGCGACCCCAGTACGTCTGGTCGCGAAAGGCCGCGCGTTTGACGGTGGCGACCTCTTCGCGCCAGGCGACGAGCCGCGGACAGGCCCGGCACTGTGCGACCAGATCGTCCAACGCGGTCAACGTGCGGGCACTGGCCGCCCGATCGGGCGCGGATTCGGGGCGCGGCGCCATGGACTCCACCGTAGTCGGGAACCGCGCCCGGCATAGTGGGAGCCATGCGTCATACCCTCGCCGACATCCTGCCCGCGGTGTCCGCCGCATTCGACGGCGCCGAGACCGAGGGGCTCGAGGTGGCCCCGGCTCGTGACATCGCCGTCCTCCTGATCGACGGACTGGGAGCCGAACTCCTGCGGCGGCACGGCGACGTGGCACCGACTCTGACGGCGCACCTGCGGACCACGTTGGCAGCCGGGTTCCCCGCGACGACGGCCTCGAGCATCTCGAGTCTGGCGATCGGAGCACCCTGTGCCACACACGGGATCATCGGATACAGTTTCGCGCTGCCCTCCGCCGCCGGACCGGAGAACTTCAACGCGCTGCGCTGGCGGACCGGCAGCGCCGAAGGGCCGGATGCGAGAACCACACATGTGCCGGAAGACGTTCAGCCCGTGGAGAGTTCGGTGCAGCGGCTGGCTCGGAGCGGTGTCGAGGTCCACTACGTGGTGCCGGGCTATCAGATGCGTTCGGGGTTGACGCGGGCGGCGTTCCGAACGGCCGGACGACTCCACCCGGCGTCAGATCTCGACTCCGTGCGCGACGGACTCCTCGATTTCGCCCGGCACACCGATCGCGGGCGCCGATTCGCCTACGCCTACTTCCCGGACCTCGACATGCACGGGCACGTCGCCGGGCCGGAGTCGGCGCAGTGGCGCGCCGTGCTCGGCGCGGTCGACGCAATGGTCGCACAGCTGATCGACGACCTGCCCCCGACGTGCACCCTGCTGATCACCGGCGATCACGGCATGATTCGTGCGGGGGCGGCCATCGACCTCGAGGCGGATCCCGAACTGCGCCGCGATGTCCGCCTGGTCTCCGGCGAAGCCCGAGTGCGGCACGTCTACTCCGACCATCCGGACGCCGTGCGTGACGTGGCCGATCGATGGACCGGGGCACTCGGCGAGCACGCCCGCATCGTCACTCGCGAGCAGGCGCTCGACGAACACTGGTTCGGTCCCAGGCCTCCGGTGCCGACGATCGAGTCCCGGATCGGTGACGTTCTGGCGGTGGCGCGAGGAACGAGCGTCCTCGTCTGTCCCACCGCTGAGCCCATGGAGTCGACGATGGCCGGTCATCACGGTGCCTGGACCGACGATGAACAACTGGTGCCGCTGATCTCGAATCGGTGAGATCAGTCGGAGTAGCGGTGCGACCAGCCGATCGCGCGGAGCTCGCCGACCGGTCCGGTGACGGTGGTGATCGACTGATACTTCGGGGTGGGCGGTCGTCCGCGCGACTTGCGGGTCATCGGGACCACCAAGCCCTGAGGCGTTCCGTTTCGACTCCAGTCCTCGCTCACCAGGAATGATTCGGGAAGCCGGTCGCCGAGGAAGGCGTAGCGGGCGCTGCCGCGCTTGCCTTCGGTGGGACGATGCAACCGCTGCATGATCATCGTCCGGCTGTGCGCCCCCGGCTCGCGGATGAACCTCACGCGCTCGTACACCGGGACACCCATCGAGAACAGCGCGCCGTACGGAGCACTGGCGACGTCGTGCGGTGTGAGGGCCGAGGCGGCGGCGGGCGCCGCCGACGCCTCGGCCGGATGGACGGCTGCCGCCGCGCCGACCGCCAGGACGGCGGTGACCGCGGCGACACGGCGGCGTCCGCTGACGGGGCGGCGAGTGAAGGAACGACGATCACGGGCCTGGCGCGGCGAACCTGTCATCGGTCAACCGTCGCAGCTGCCGGGTTCGAGGGCAAGTACCCCGATACGCACGCTGATCGGCGTGTCGGCCGGTCCGTCGGAGGTCGACGTCTCGCATGCCGACCGGGTCCGTAGTAGGTTCGACCCCGTGATCCGAGTGCGAGTGACCGCTGCTGCGGCGGCCCTGGCGATCGCCGCATCCGCGGCGGTCGCGCCGGCCGCCCATGCCGATCCGGCGACGGCCCGGGCGAACTTCCTCGGCGTGTCGTTGGCCCCCGGCACCGCCGGACTCACGCCGCAGTTGGCGATCGCCTACACGCTCGCGCACCGTGAGGCGCGTGCCTCCGGGGTGGCGCTGTCGGTGACGTCCGGAAAGCGCTCGCGCGCGGAGCAGGCGGCACTGTGGCGGCAGGGCATCGCCGACTACGGCAGTGCCGCCGCCGCGCGCCGCTGGGTACTGCCGCCCGATGAGTCGACCCACGTCACGGGCGAGGCCGTCGATGTGGGACCGCGGTCGGGCGCGCGTTGGCTGCAGGCCAACGGCATCCGCTGGGGCCTGTGCCGGGTGTACGACAACGAGTGGTGGCACTTCGAACTGGCGGCGCTGCCCGGAACGGCGTGCCCGCCCAGGCTCCCCGACGCAGCGAGCCGCTGACCTGGTCTCGTCGGCCGCCGTGCCATGTGCGTGCACACGTGGACGGTTGCGGCTACGAACCTCTGGCCCAATAGGGAAGGATGAATGCCGTGTCGGAGAACCCAGACCACGAGAACGCCGTCCCTGAACCGTCCGAGGCGGGCGAACTGGACGACCGCGTCGTCGATGCCGACGCGGCCGATGTCGTCGAAGCCGTCGAATCGATGGAGGCCGCGCTCGGCGCCGGCGGGACCGACGATGGGTCCGCGGCGGACGTCGAGCCCGCATACCTGTCGTACGAGGAGTTCGGTCGACGGTTCTTCGAGCTCGCCGTCACCGAGGAACGGATCGGCAGCGCGTTCACCTCGATCGCGGGCGAGGAGTTCGAGGTCGGCCCGATCGGGTCGGGACCGGCAGGAGTGGTGAAAGTGCGGGCGATGGTGCGCGTCGCCGAACCGGAGATCGTCCGTGATCTCGGGCAGCTGATCACCTTCACGGTCAAGCTGCCGCTGCACATCGCGTTGACGGTGGATCTCAAGGTCGACCGCATCCGGTACGACGTCGACGGTCTGGTGACACTGCCGCTGACGGTCCGGTGCGCGGCGCCGCTGCAGGTGCGGATAGAGGTGGACCCACCGCGACCGCGCGACGTGTTCGTCGACGTCAGCTCGCGGAACGTCCGGGGCGAGATCATTCGCAATCTGGCTCAGGTGGACGACGAGATCCGCAGGGTCATCGCGAAGTTCGTGGAGACCGAGATCGACAAGCCGGCTATCCGCAAGGCCCGGTTCATCGACGTCGACGCCGAACTCGGTCGCGCGTTCGAAAGCATGTGACGCCTGTTCGGTGCCATGCTGGATAGATGACTGAGAACCGCCCGGGAGATCACGAGAAGTACGTCAAGGCAGATCAGCCGTACGAACGAGACACCAGGTACATCGAGACCCGGATCACGCGCGACGGCGCCGACGGCTACCCGGTGGAGGCCGGGCGCTACCGGCTCGTCGTCTCATACGCCTGTCCGTGGGCGAACCGGTCGATCATCGTGCGCCGGCTGCTCGGTCTCGAAGACGCGATTTCAATGGGTGTGTGCGGTCCGACGCACGACTGGCGGTCGTGGACCTTCGACCTCGATCCGGGCGGGGTGGATCCGGTGCTGGGCATACCGCGGCTGCAGGACGCGTACTTCCGGCGGATCCCCGGCTATGAGAAGGGCATCACCGTCCCGGCAGTCGTCGATGTCCCGAGCGGAGCGGTGGTCACCAACGACTTCCCGCAGATCACTCTCGACTTCGAGACCGAGTGGGTCGACTTCCACCGGGACGGGGCGCCCCGGCTGTACCCCGAGGACCTTCGCCGCGAGATCGACGAGGTGAACGCGGTGGTCTACCGTGACGTGAACAACGGCGTGTACCGGTGCGGCTTCGCCGGCTCACAGGAAGCCTACGACGACGCCTACGACCAACTCTTCTCCCGGCTCGACTGGCTCACCGAACGGCTGCGCACCCAGCGATACCTGGTCGGAGACACCATCACCGAGGCGGATGTGCGACTGTTCACGACGCTCGCGCGGTTCGACCCGGTGTATCACGGCCACTTCAAGTGCAATCGCGAGAAGCTCTCCGAGATGCCGGTGCTCTGGGCATACGCGCGCGATCTCTATCAGACTCCCGGCTTCGGTGACTGCACGAACTTCGACCACATCAAACGGCACTACTACCAGGTGCATCGCGACATCAACCCCTCCGGGATCGTGCCGAAGGGTCCGGATCTGTCGAACTGGGCCGAACCGCACGGCAGGGAGGCGCTCGGTGGCCGACCCTTCGGAGACGGAACACCGCCCGCCCCGCTCGGTTGAACGGGACGGGCGGTGTCGTCGAGGGGTGAACGCCAATCCCTCAGGCCACCGCCAGCTCCGCTGAGCGCGCCCGGGCGCGCGGAATCGCCAGCGTGATGAGCACACCGACGAAGGCCGCGGCCGCCCCGATGAGGAAGCACCAGCGGAAGGCGGAGTGCGTCGGAACCTGGTGACCGCCACCGAGATCGATGGTCGACGCAGCCAGAACCACCGCCATCACCGCCGACGACAGGGTGGTGCCGACCGACCTCATCAGGCCGTTGAGTCCCACCGCCGCCCCGGCCTCGGTGATCGGCACCGCTCCCATGATGAGCGCGGGCATCGCCGCGTAGCCGATGCCCACGCCGGCCGAGCCGATCACCGAAGCCACGGCGAGCTGCCAGGGAGCGTTCATCAGGAAGTACGCGGTGAGGTAGCCGACACAGAGGACCGCGCCGCCGATCGCGAGCGTGAGCTTCGGGCCGAGACGGTTGATGAGCATGCCGGAGATCGGGGCGAAGAGCATCATCATGATGCCGCCCGGAGCCATCCACAGACCGGTCTGCAAGATGGTCTGCCCGAAGCCGCCGACCGAATCCGGCACCTCGAGCATCGTCGGAACCACGATCGCCTGCGCCATCATGCCGAATCCGATGGCGATCGCCGCCAGATTCGTCAGCAGCACCGTCGGCTTGGCGGTCGTGCGCAGATCGACCAACGGATCACTGTGCCGCAACTCGAACATCGCCCACGCCAGGAGCACGACCACGCCGGCGGCGAGGAAGCCGAGGGTGGCGCCGGACGCCCAGCCCCAGTCCTTACCCTTCGAGACGGCGATGAGGACGCTGCACAGACCGGCCGCCATTCCGACTGCGCCGACTACGTCCAGTCGTCCACCGGCACTGTCGGCGACGTTCGGCACGATGACTACGACCAGGACGGTGATCAGCAATGCCAGTCCCGCCGAAGCCCAGAACAGCGCCCGCCAGTCCCAGGTCTGCGCGACCCAGGCCGACACCGGAAGTCCGATGGCGCCGCCGACGCCGAGCGTGGCGCTCATCGCGGCCACCGCCATCGAGGTCAGACGCGGCGGCGTCACCTCCCGCATCAGGCTGATGCCGACCGGGATGAAGCCCATCGACATGCCTTGGACGGCGCGTCCGATCAGCATCGGAACGAGTGTGCCGCCGATGGCGCAGATCAGCGAGCCGACGACGAGTAGCAGCGCGCTGGCGAGAATCACGCGCTGCTTGCCGTACATGTCGCCGAGGCGCCCCGCGATCGGCATAGCCACGGCGCCGCCGAGCAGCGTGGCGGTGATCACCCACGACGCGTTCGAGATGGACGTGTGCAGCAGTTGCGGTAGTTCGGGCTGAACCGGGATGATCAGCGTCTGCATCAGGGATGCGACCAGACCGCCCAGACAGAGGGTGATGACGATACCGAGTGCACCGCGGTCGCCTGCGGTTTCGTCCGACGCTGCGGCGGCAGGGGCGTCGGCCGGCGCGGGCGCGGGGTTCACATCGTCGGCGGTCGGATCCGCCGTGCCGGAGGGGGAGGACATTCAGAGGCCTTCGTTTCAGTGCGGAGCATGCGAGAACAACCTATGTAAGGTACATATGCGTCGTGCACACCCCAAACTCGGGGCTGTGTGCGGTCCAGTCGAGAACGAGGTGAGAACGGTAGACGGAGGCGAGCCCACCTGGCCGTCCCAGGTGCATCGGGACGTGGTCGAAGAACTCCTGCGGTTGCGTCGCAGACGTGACGAGGTCGACCCGAAGGCGATTCTGGACGCATCCGCGTTTCATATCCTCTGGCTGCTGTCGGACGGCCGCGCGCGGACTCTGCGTGAACTGAGCCACGATCTCGCGCTGGAGCAGTCGACGGTGAACCGGCAGGTCAACGCGGCGATCAAGCGCGGATACGTCGAGCGCTTCCCCGTCGACGGGCAGGTCAGTCGGATGCACCGGCCCACCGCGGCGGGGATGGAGGCGCTCGAACACGACGGTAGACGACGTGCCGATCGGCTCAATCGCGTCTTCGCCGATCTCGCTCCCGGCGATCCCGCGATTCTGCTCGCTCAGCTGCGGGCGTTCAACGACGCGTTCGAGCGCCAGGGTGTCGACGCGGACTGACGCAGGGCCGCTCAGTGCCTGCGGGCGGCGGCCGACGCCGCCCGATCGGCCTCGTCCTCCGACGCCCCGATGCCTGCCGACCAGCCGCAGTCGTCCCCGCGCCGCCACTCCAGAACGGTCAGGAAGCGTCCGCGTTCCGGCGCCGTGATCGCGCTCCGGTGACGGCTCAGAGGTTCGATGGCGTCCGCGCGCGCTGAGGTGCTGTCCGCGGCGCCGTCTGCGGGCATGTACTCCGCGCAGAACAGCGTCCAGAGCGTCTCCGCGTCGACTTCGCGGCCCTCGGTGTCCGTGTGCCGTTGCACGACGCGTGCGAAGTCGATCTGAAGGCGGCGTGGCAACTCGACGCCGAACTCGGCTGCCAGCAGATACGCGATACCGCCCTTGCCGGATTGCGAGTTGACCCGGATCACCTCATCGTACGTGCGGCCCAGGTCGGCCGGGTCGACCGGCAGATAGGGCACGTCCCACGGCATCTCCGATTCGGCGTGACCGGCATGGGCGGACCGGCGTCGGTGGTCGGCGAATCCCTTGGCGATGGCGTCTTGATGAGTGCCGCTGAATGCCGTGTGCACCAGGTCGCCGACGTACGGGTGGCGTGCATGGATCTCGATCTGGTTGGCCTCCTCGACGACTCGGCGGATCTCGTCGATGTCCGAGAAGTCGATCATCGGGTCGACGCCCTGTGCGTGGAGATTGAGGGCCAAGGTGGCGATGTCGACGTTGCCGGTCCGTTCGCCGTTGCCGAACAGGCATCCCTCGACGCGTTCGGCGCCGGCCAGCACCGCCAGTTCCGCGCACGCGATTCCGGTGCCGCGGTCGTTGTGCGGGTGCACCGACAGGATCACCGATTCCCGACGCTCGAGGTTCAGGTGCATGTACTCGATCTGGTCGGCGTAGACGTTCGGCGTCGCGATCTCCACGGTCGCAGGCAGATTCAGGATCACCGGACGATCAGGAGCGGCGTCCCACAGCCGCGTCATCGCGTTGCAGACGTCGAGCGCGAAATCCGGCTCGGTGAGGTTGAAGACCTCGGGGGAGAACTCGAAACGGACGTTCGGCAGGTCGCCGGCGAATTCCAACACGTCCCGGCCGCCGCCCAGAACGGTCTCGAGCAGCTCCGACCGCGACTGTCTCAACACGATGTCGCGCCAGACGGGTGCCGTGGCGGTGTACATGTGCACCACCACGGGATTGTCGATCCCGCGGATGGACTCCACGGTCCGCTCGATCAGATCCCGTCGCGCCGGAGTGAAGACGACCACCGTCACGTCGTCGGGGGCCAGATCGGTCTCCGCGATCTGCCGGACGAAATCGAAGTCGGTGGCCGACGCCGAGGGATAGCCGACTTCGATCTCCTTGTAGCCCATGGCGACGAGCAATTCGAACAGCTGGCGCTTGCGTGCCGGGTTCATGGGTTCCGGCAGTGCCTGGTTGCCGTCGCGCAGGTCTACCGGAACCCACAGCGGCGCGGACGTGAGGCGAGCCTCGGGCCACCGGCGCGTCGTCAGCGGAACCTCGACGCGACGGTACACGTCGCGGTACCGGTGCGAGGGCATCTGGGATCGCCGCTGGCGGTTCCATGAGGGTGACTGGTCGGGTATCGGCCCGGCAGGGGTGCTGATGGAGCCGAAGGCGTCGGGCCGGGACGCGGGGGATTCGGATTCGGTGAACATGGGATCTCGCTTTCGCAGAAGTCGGGTGCAGACCGGCGTCGGGGCCCACGGGGAGTCGCCGGTCTGCGGATCAGGACTCTCCGTGGCTGATGAGTCGGAGGGAAGCGAGGTTCTGCATGGCGCTAGAATCTAACACAACTCATCAGACAAGTAGAGGAGTGAGTGGTCATGCCCGCACAGGTGCGGCGAACGCCGCTGGCCGATCAGGCCGCCGAGGTACTGCTCGAGCGCATTCGCGCCGGGGAGTGGACACTGGGCCAGAAGCTTCCCGGCGAGAGCACGCTGGCGGTCCAGCTGGGGGTCGGCCGATCCACCGTGCGGGAGGCGGTGCGCCAGCTGGCAGGGCGCGGCGTCCTCTCGTCACGCCAGGGCGCCGGCGTCTTCGTCGCCGCAGTCGACGTGCCGGAGAACTGGGACGACGTCCTTCGCAGGGCGGACGTCGTCGCAGTGCTGGAGGCGCGCACCGCGATCGAGACCGAAGCCGCCGCGCTGGCGGCACGGCGCCGCACTCCGGCGCAGCTGCGCGCCATGCGTGCGGCGCTCGAGAAGCGCGAACAGAGCCGGAGCGGAATCGAGGACCGCGTCGCGGCCGATATCGACTTCCATCGGGCGGTGGTCTCCGCCGCCGGGAACCCGGTGTTGACCGAACTGTTCGACGCGATGACCCCGCGGGTGCGCGTCGCGATGGTCGACTTGCTGCGGATCCGTCGAGAGTTCGACACCGACATCGACCATCGCGCCCACGCCGACATCGTCGACGCCGTGGCGGCGAGGCGACCTGCCGACGCCGCAACCGCGGCACGCACCCATCTGGACGGACTCAAGGAGGCACTCGCGTGACACGCGCACAACAGGTTCTGCGGCTCGACGCCGTCACCTTCCGCCGCAACGGCCGGCAGATCCTGCACGGCATCGACTTCACCGTGCATGCGGGAGAGCACTGGGCGCTGCTCGGCCCGAACGGAGCGGGCAAGACCACCATCGTCGGGTTCTGCGCTGCTCAGACGCACCCGACGACGGGCACCGTCGACGTCTTGGGTAAGCGCCTCGGTCGCGTCGACACCGCCGAACTGCGCCGCCACATCGGCCACGTGAACCCGCGTCATCGGCTGCAGACCGGACTCACCGTGACCGAGGTCGTCCTCACCGGCGTCACCGGAACCATCGATCTGCCGATGCGATGGGTGCCCTCCGCGCAGGACCGGGCCAGGGCCGCAGCCCTCATCGACGACGTCGGAATGAGCGCGCGTGCCGACTCCGATTGGCTCACCCTGTCGCAGGGCGAACGGGGACGGGCGCTGATCGCGCGCGCACTGATCAGCGATCCCGAACTCCTGCTGCTCGACGAGCCGACCACCGGCCTCGACGTCGCCGCCAGGGAACAACTCCTCGAAACCGTCGACGCACTCGCGGTGTCCGAGCCCGAGGTGGCCTCCGTGCTGGTCACCCACCACCTGGAGGAGCTGCCCGAGACCACCAGCCACGCACTCGTGATCCGCGACGGCGCGGTGGTGGCCTCCGGAACGGCGGCTCAGACGGTCACGTCGGAGGTCATCAGCCGGGCCTTCGACCATCGGATCGCCGTCGACCACGCCCAGGGTCGGTGGAGCGCCCGGGCCGTGAGGGAACGCTGAACGAGCAGCTCACACGGTGAGCATCACCTTGATCGCTTCGCGCCGGTCCATCGCGCGGTAGCCCTGGGCCGCGTCCTCGAGGGGCAGTGAGAGATCGAAGACGCGGCCGGGGTCGATCTCTCGGGCCGCGATGCGGCGCACCAGATCGGGCAGATACCGGCGGACCGGTGCGGGCCCGCCGTGCAGATGCACCGCCGAGTAGAAGAGCCTGTCGCCGGGCAGTTCCACGCCGTGCGAGACGCCGACGAAGCCGACGTGGCCGCCCGGGCGGGTCGATCGGATCGCCTGCATCATCGACTCCTGGGTTCCGACGGCCTCGATCACCGAGTGCGCGCCGAGTCCACCGGTCAGTTCCTTGACCGCCGCGACGCCGTCCTTGCCGCGCTCGGCGACGATGTCGGTGGCACCGAACTGCCTGGCGAGTTCCTGGCGGTCGGCGTGTCTGCTCATCGCGATGATGCGCTCAGCTCCCATCTGGCGCGCCGATAGAACGCCGAGCAGGCCCACCGCACCGTCGCCGACGACGGCGACGGTCTTGCCCGGCCGGACCTGGGCGGCGTCCGCCGCGAACCAGCCCGTGCCCAGGACATCGGACGCCGCGAGATACGAGGGGATCAGGTCGTCGTCGGGCGGCGCCGGCGTCGCGACCAGCGTTCCGTCCGCCCACGGGATGCGGGCGTACTGCGCCTGGGTTCCGATCCCGCCCATCGGGTGGACGTTGACGCATCGGGACTGATAGCCGGCCTCGCAGATCTCACAGGTGTTGTCCGAGGCCATGAACGAACCCACCACGAAGTCACCGACCTTCACGGTGCGTACCTCGGGCCCGACCTCTTCGACGTAGCCGACGTACTCGTGGCCCATCGGCGCCTCGTCGACGTCATTGGCACCGCGATAGGGCCACAGATCGGAGCCGCAGATGCACGTGGCGGCGAGACGGATGACCGCATCGGTGGGCTGTTCGATTCGGGGATCGGGTCGATCGACGACGCTGACGTCTCCGGGCGAATGCATGATGACTGCGCGCATGCCGTCCACGGTAATGCGAACCGATCGCCCGCGCAGACGCGCGGGGACAGGGCGTACGTTGGACTGCGGAAGTCTGGAGTCCAGGAGGGTTCGTGCAGCTGAGGCAGTCGTCGACATTCGCCTCCCTCGCCGTACCGAACTTCCGGACCTATGTGACCGGCGCACTGGTCTCCAACGTCGGCACGTGGGTGCAGCGGGTGGCCCAGGACTGGCTGGTGCTGCAGCTCTCCGGCGGATCGGCGATGGCGGTCGGCATCACGACGGCGCTCCAATTCGTTCCGGCGCTCGTCCTCTCACCCTTCGGCGGTGTCCTCGCCGACCGCTTCG
The DNA here is from genome assembly GCF_039531975.1 of Gordonia cholesterolivorans. Classification (NCBI taxonomy): domain Bacteria; kingdom Bacillati; phylum Actinomycetota; class Actinomycetes; order Mycobacteriales; family Gordoniaceae; genus Gordonia; species Gordonia cholesterolivorans. Next base: position 27,847 of record NZ_BAAARB010000012.1, read on the forward strand.
ACAAGCGCAGACTCCTGATGTTCACGCAGAGCTGGATGGCGCTGAGCGCGCTGGTGCTCGGCGCCCTCGCGGTCTCCGGCGTGGCCCAGACCTGGCACGTGTACGTGTTCGCCGTCGTCTTCGGGATGGGTACGGCGCTGGACGCACCCGCCCGCCAGGCCTTCGTCTCGGAGATGGTCGGAACCGAACGGCTCACCAACGCGATCGGGCTCAACAGTTCGGCCTTCAACGCCGCGCGGCTCATCGGCCCGGGAGTCGCAGGGCTCATCATCGCGGCCTTCGGCAGCGGGTGGGCGATCCTCAGCAACGGCGTCAGCTATCTCGCCTTCCTGATCGCCTTGATGCTGCTGAACAGGGACGAACTGGTCCCGGCCGAACCGCTGCGCCGGGCGAAGGGCCAGGTGCGCGAGGGGGTTCGGTATGTGGCCGCGCGCGCCGATCTGCTGATCGCCCTCGGCGTGGGTTTCGCCGTCGGCACCTTCGGTCTGAACTTCCAGATGACGAACGCGCTGATGGTGCGCAACGAGTTCCACCTGGACGCCGAGATGTACGGTCTGCTCGGCACCGTCTCGGGCGCGGGGTCGCTGCTCGGCGCGCTGCTGGCCGCGCGGCGGAAGTCGTCTCCCGGACTGCGGTTCGTCGTCAGCGCCGCGCTGGTCTTCGCGGTCGTCAACGTGCTGTCGGGTGCGTTGCCGACCCCGCTGCTCTACGGCCTGGTGCTGCCTCTCGTGGGACTCTCCGCGCTGCTGTCGCTCACCGCGACCAACATGTACGTGCAGATGCATGTCGACCCGCAGGTCCGCGGGCGGGTGATGGCGCTCTACATGACGGTGCTGATGGGCGGCACACCCATCGGCGCGCCGCTCCTCGGTCTGCTCGCCGAATGGTTCGGACCGCGGGCGCCGCTCATCGGCGGCGGCGTGATCCAGGTGGCGGTGATCGCCGGAGTGCTGGCGCTGGTAGCCGTGCGCGTGCAGCGCGGACGGTCGAACGGGATCTCCGGGCTGGCGCGCGACAGCCGGCTCGGAATGTTCGCCGAGGTCCCGGTCGCCGCCCCGGACCCGGAACGTGAGTGCTGAGCGGCGCTCAGTCGTCCGGAGCCTCGAGTGTGTGCGATTGCGCGCGCAGCCGCTCGAACTCGGCGAGTTTGTCGGCGCCCTCGCGGGTGGTCCGATAGCGCGACAGCACCTGCATCGCCGTCTGCGTATTGGCCATCACCCACATCATGGTGTCGAAGTCGGCTTCCAGGTCCTCGCCCGCGTCGTTGCGCCGCCGCAGATTCTCCAGTTGCGGACGCATGGTCTCCATCCATGCGATGTCGCCGGGTTCGGCTCCGCGCGGCGACGCCTCGGCTGCGTCGACTGCGGTGAAGGCCGCCTCCCACGTGAACGCGAGCTTGTCGAACGGGGTCGGTTCGGTCATGCCAGCCAGGTTATGACACGGGCGGCCAGCGGCCCGGGCACCACCCTTCGGTAGCCTGCATGCGGTGACCAACAGTGCGCCTCTCGAGTCAGTGAATGCCCGCATCGCCAAGGAGCTCTCCGTCGGCGAAGGCCAGGTCAGCGCGGCGGTGAAGCTGCTGGACGAAGGATCGACCGTCCCGTTCATCGCCCGGTACCGCAAGGAGGTCACCGGCAGTCTCGACGATGCTCAGCTGCGTCTGCTGGACGAACGACTGCGCTATCTGCGCGAGCTCGACGAGCGCCGGGCCGCCGTCATCGCGTCCATCGACGAGCAGGGGAAGCTGACCGACGAACTGCGTGCATCGCTGCTGGCCGCCGACACGAAGGCGCGCGTCGAGGACATCTACCTGCCGTATAAGCCCAAGCGTCGAACCAAGGCGCAGATCGCGCGTGAGGCCGGTCTCGAGCCGCTGGCCGAGGCGTTGCTCGCCGATCCGTCGCTGGTTCCCGCCGACGCCGCTGCCGCCTACATCGGCGAGCAGGTCGCCGATGCCGCCGCCGCTCTCGACGGCGCACGCCACATCCTGATCGAGCGCGCTTCGGAGGACGCCGAGCTCGTCGGTGCGGTCCGCGAGAAGTTCTGGGCCGACGGCTCGCTCCGGACTCAGGTCCGGCCCGGTGCCGAGACCGATGCCGCCGCGCAGAAGTTCCGCGACTACTTCGACTTCGCCGAACCGCTCGACGCGATGCCGTCCCACCGCGTGCTCGCCGTATTGCGCGGCGAGAAGGAGGAGGTCCTGAGCCTGACCTTCGACGGTGGCGACGACGAGCCGTACCAGGCGATGGTCGCAGCGACCCTGGGCGTCGACCAGTCGCATCCGGGTGCGGCCACCGACTGGCTCACCGCTACGGTTCGCTGGGCGTGGCGGACCAAGCTCATGATCACCGCGACGATCGACGCGCGGATGAAGCTCCGGAGCCGGGCCGAGGACGACGCGGTCGCCGTCTTCGCGACCAACCTCAAGGATCTGCTCCTGGCGGCTCCCGCCGGGACGCGCACCACTCTCGGCCTCGATCCCGGGTACCGGACCGGCGTGAAGGTGGCGGTGGTCGACGCGACCGGCAAGGTGGTGGACCACTGCGCGATCTTCCCGCACAAGCCGCAGCAGCAATGGGATCAGGCCAAAGCCACGCTGGCCGCGCTGATCGCGCGCCACGGGGTGGAACTGATCGCGATCGGCAACGGAACGGCCTCGCGCGAGACCGATCAGCTCGCGGGCGAGCTGCTCTCGGACATCAAGAAGTCCGGCGCCCGGCCGCCGGTCAAGGCCGTCGTGTCGGAGGCGGGCGCATCGGTGTACTCTGCGTCCGAGTACGCCTCCCAGGAGCTCCCGCAGCTCGACGTCTCGATCCGCGGCGCGGTCTCCATCGCGCGTCGCCTCCAGGATCCGCTGGCCGAGCTGGTCAAGATCGATCCCAAGTCGATCGGCGTGGGTCAGTACCAACACGACGTCTCGGCGACCAACCTCGCGCGCAGCCTCGACGCGGTCGTGGAGGATGCGGTGAACGCCGTCGGCGTCGATCTCAACACCGCGTCGGTTCCGTTGCTCTCGCGCGTCTCGGGGATCACCCCCACACTCGCCGCCGGAATCGTGGCTCACCGAGACCGGACGGGTGCGTTCCGAAGCCGGACCGGTCTGCTCGACGTCCCCCGTCTGGGTCCGAAGGCGTTCGAGCAGTGCGCCGGCTTCCTGCGCATCCGCGGCGGCGACGATCCGCTGGACGCCTCCGGCGTGCATCCGGAGGCGTACCCGGTGGTGCGCAAGATCCTCGACCGCAGCGGTCGCGAACTCACCGAGCTCATCGGTGACAGCACGACGCTGCGCACCCTCAAGCCCGCGGAGTTCGCCGACGACACGTTCGGTGTCCCCACCGTCACCGACATCCTCGCCGAACTGGAGAAGCCCGGCCGCGACCCGCGGCCGGCGTTCACCACCGCGACCTTCGCGAGCGGAGTCGAGAAGGTGTCCGATCTGCGGCCCGGCATGGTGCTCGAAGGCGTCGTCACGAATGTCGCGGCATTCGGTGCCTTCGTGGACGTGGGCGTGCACCAGGACGGACTCGTCCACGTCTCGGCGATGGCCGACCGGTACGTCTCCGACCCGCACGAGGTGGTTCGCTCGGGCCAGATCGTGAAGGTGAAAGTGCTCGAGGTGGACGTCGACCGGCAGCGGATCGGTTTGTCGCTGCGACTGAACGACGAGGCCGACGCCGGTCCGCGCGGCGGTGGTCGCAGACGCGGGGGCGGCGACAACCGGGGCAACGACAATCGGGGCAGCGACAACAACCGGGGCGGAAAGGGCCGCGGAGGCGGCCCGCGCGGCGCTGCCGGTCAGGGCCGGGGCGGTTCCCGGCGGGACGACCGGCCGGCCGGCGGATCGATGGCGCAGGCGCTGCGCGATGCGGGATTCGGCCGCTGACCAGCGGCGGAGGCGCTCGGCGGCGAGATCGCGGAGGAGAACGAGGGCTGGTTCGTGACGGTTGCGCTGGGGGCGGGCCGACCGATGATCGCCTTCCAGAAGGTCGCCGACCCCACCCCCGGCAAGAACCGGATCCACCTCGATCTGCGTGCCGACGACAGGACCGCGGAGGTGGAGCGTCTCATCGCCGCCGGTGCGACCCTGGTGGCGGAGCGCAGCATGGGCGACGGGTTCGCCTGGACCACGCTGGCCGATCCGGACGGCAATCAATTCTGCGTCGCATCGGACTGAACGCGACCGGGTCACCGGCCCACAGCGTCACCGGGCGGACGGTTCACAGGTCGTCGGTCGAGACCATCCGGCGACGGACCGACAGGAGTTCCACCTCGGGCCGGGCGGCGCCGAACCGTTCGGCGGCGTCGAGCACCTCGGTGACGTGCGCGGCGTCGCCGCTGACCGCCGCGACCCCGATGAGGGTCCGCCGGTGGACGTCTCGATGATCCACCTCGGCCACCGAGACGTCGTACCGCCGGCGGATCTCGGCGATCAACGGCCGGATGACGGAGCGTTTGCCCTTCAACGAGTGAACGTCGCCGAGCAGGAAATCGAATTCGAGAGAACCTATCCACATAGGGTTGCCGACTCTACGGCATCTTCCGATCAGCGCAAGCCGGTTCCCGGCGGGTACAGCCGGTGCGCCAGCGCGGCCTTGCGAGACCGATTCGTGGCCACGGCGGCGGGGGAGAAGCCGCCGGCGCAGGGCCGCGGGGGAACGTCGCAGTCCGGACCGACGACGGTCCACGCCGAACCGGCCTCCGACAGCGAGGCGTGCTTGGTGCCGTAGTAGTCGGGCTTGGCGATCACCGCGACGCCCGAATCTCCGGCCGAAGCCGCGATCAGGTGCGGGTGGAAACGAGTCGACACCCACGTTCGTCCCCGGCCCGTGGGCAGCCCCGACGCCCAGACCTGCTGGAACGACAGCCGCTCGGCGCCATCGAGCCGGGCGCCCAGGCGGTTCGCGACCACCGCGTCGATGCCGGGATTGCACTCGGCGATCACCACCTCGGGGCCGGCGACAGCCCATTCGTCGAGCGTCGCCTCGATGAATCGCGCTACAGCGGTCACGCCGCGGTCACCGCGCCACGAGAAGTCGTCGGTCAGATCGCCCTGTGCGCACACCACCACGCCCGCCTCTTCCGGCGGGCCGGGTTCGGGGCGGGCCACCGCGGCCGACAGCCACGCGTCGTCGCCGGTGAACGATGCACCGCGGACCGGCCCGAGGTACTCCGCGCTGGGCGCGTCGCGAACGTCGAAGACGTCGAAGCCGTCGATGGCAGCGCGGAAATCCTCGGCGTCGGGACCTGCGAAACCCGGTGTCAGACCGGCACCGCTGGCCACCGCCCGTCCGCCGGTGGACCGCGTCACCACGGCGACGGCGGAGACCAGCGCGAGGTGATGCGGCCACAGGCCGTTGAGGAAGCCGCCGCCGACGATGTGGACGGTCCCCGCCCGCAGCAGCAGTCGGGCCCCGGGATCGGAGCCGGCGGACCGATGCAGGTCGTCGACCGGATCGGAGCGGTGGCCGTCGCCTGGTGCGAAGACCCGGCGCCACAGCGTGTCGACGAACACGGCGGCGGGATTGGCGTGCTGGAGCAGCAGCGCCGCCTGCCCGGGCCGAGGCGAATCGACCACGACCACCGCGGCCGGTCGCCGCGCCGCCAGATGCCGGAGCCAGGCCTCGGCGATGAGTTCGTCGCCGAGATTGGGAAAGCCGGCGACGCTCACCAGGTACACCACCTCGCGCGCTCCGACCGGCAGCCGGGACGCGAGGAGGTTCAGGACGGACACGGCGGAATCAGGACTCCCGGTCGCCGATGAGAGCGGCCACGTGATCGGGCACGAACTTCGACAACGACCGCGGCGGCCGATGATAGTTGCCCGACTCGATCGGCTTCTTGGGCAGCTTCACCTCCGCCCGCTGGACGGGTTCGTAGTCGATGGTGGAGAGCAGGTGGGAGATCATATTGAGCCGGGCGTTGCGCTTCTGGTCGGACTCGACCACATACCACGGACTGCTCGAGGTGTCGGTGTGCACCATCATCTCGTCCTTGGCCCGGGAGTACTCCTCCCAGCGGTACACCGACTCGAGATCCATCGGACTCAGCTTCCACTGGCGCACCGGATCGTCGCGGCGGGCGCGGAATCGGCGGAGCTGTTCCTCATTCGACACCGAGAACCAGTACTTGCGGAGGATGATCCCGTCGTCGATGAGCATCTGCTCGAAGATCGGTGTCTGCCGGAGGAACCGGGTGTGCTCTTCGGGCGTGCAGAAGCCCATCACCTTCTCGACACCGGCGCGGTTGTACCAGGAGCGGTCGAAGAGGACGATCTCACCGGGCGCGGGCAGATGTGCGACGTATCGCTGGTAGTACCACTGTCCCCGTTCCCGATCGGTGGGTGCGGGCAGCGCCGCCACCCGGCAGATCCGCGGGCTCAGGTACTCGCTGATGCGTTTGATCGCTCCGCCCTTGCCTGCGGCGTCCCGGCCCTCGAAGACCACCACCACGCGGGCTCCGGTGGCCCGCACCCACTCCTGCAGGGTCACGAGTTCGGTCTGCAGGCGGAACAGCTCGGCCTCGTAGATGTCCTTCGGCAGCTTGGGCGGCCGCCCGCTCTTCTTCGGCATAGACGCAGTGTAGGGGCCGCGGCCGCGGACCGCCGACAGGACGCGCTACGCGATGCCCGACGCCGTCAGCCGCAGCCCGACGGCACTGTTCGCCGCGTTGGTCAGCCGCATCTCGTCGCCGTCGACCTCCACGATCACCTCGTCCCGGAGCGCTGCGAGCACCGTGCGCTCGACGTCCGCGGTCTCCGGATCGCACGCCCGGCGGGTGGTCGCGATCGGCGACAGGTGGATCCGGTCTCCGTCGACGCGCGCCCGCCCGGTCATCCTGTTGCAGCCCGTGCTGCCCGCGAACGCGCCGTCGCCCGCGATCTCGAAGTACGGCTTGCTGTTCTCGAGTGCGGCAGAGGTCGAGACCGCGGCGTCGGTGACGAGCGCGCTGACCCGCCATCGGGTGCCGACGACGGGACGCTCGCGCCGTTCGGCGAGCGTCACCTTCCGATCGCCGCGTTGCAGAGTGAGCGTCGTACCGTCCAGATGCCACGACAGGGGTGAGCCGAACAGGTCCGTGACCCATCGGTCGGCGCCGTCGCGTGGCGGCGGACACGCCATCATCGTGCCGACCAGACTCCCGGTCGTGAGGACGCCGCCGGCGAACGCGACGGCGCCGCCGTGCCCGTTGCATCCGGCGTTCGCACTGATGGTGCCCTTGCCGAAGGCGAGCAGCAGCGGTCCTCCACCCGGAATCTGCGGGCCCTGGACCTCCGTGGACAGATACGTCTTCCCGACCAGCTCTGCGGGGTCGGCGTCGGGCGTGGACGAACGGTCCCCGCAGCCCGCCAGAATCGACGTACCGGCGACGATCGCGCCCATAGCTGCCAGCACCCGCCAACGCGTCCGGCGTCCGATGATCATGTGCGCCACGGTAGCGCAGCGCCGCGTACGGTAGATCAGGATCGACCCCGGCGTCGCGACGCGCACCGAGGTCTCTGCAGTCCGGAGTTCGAGGAACAGGAAGCACGTGGGAAGACTCACCAACGCGATGTGGCGCATGCTGGGTGCGCAGACCTCTCGCAACCAGTCGCAGTCGCTGACGATGATCGAGGAGTCCGCTGAACACGACGAGTGGGCCGCGGGGCTCGGGGACGGTGAGTTCGCGGGCGCCGCAGCCGAACTCGACATGTCGGTGGTCGGCGACCGCGCGAAGTTCCTGGCGCTGGTGCGCGAAGCCGGCGACCGCAAGCTCGACATGAAGCCCTTCGACGTGCAGTTGCAGGGTGCGCTGCGCATGCTCGAGGGCGACGTCGTCGAGATGGCGACCGGCGAGGGCAAGACCCTCGCGGGCGCCATCGCGGCGATCGGCTACGCGCTCGACGGTCATCAGGTGCACGTGGTCTCGGTCAACGACTATCTCGCCGATCGTGACGCGAAGTGGATGAAGCCGCTGTACGACGTCTTCGGGATCTCGGTCGCCTCGATCAACGAGCACTCCACCCGCGAGGAGCGGCAGGCGGCGTACGACGCCGACGTCACCTACGCCTCGGTCAACGAGATCGGGTTCGACGTCCTGCGCGACCACCTCGCGCTGCACGCGGACGAACTCGTCGCACCCGAACCCGACGTGGTGATCGTCGACGAGGCCGATTCGGTGCTGGTCGACGAGGCACTGGTTCCGCTCATCCTCGCCGGCTCGACCGACGCGGAGATCCCGAACAAGGCGATCCACGAGGTGGTGTCCCACTTCAAGTCGAAGCACTACGAACTCGACCAGGACGGTAAGAACGTCTCGCTGACCGAGGAGGGCGCCCAGTTCGTCGAGTCCACGCTCGGCGGCATCAACCTCTACGACGAGGAACATGTCTCGAGCACGTTGGTGCACGTGAACGTCGCGCTCTACGCCTACTACCTGCTCGAACGCGACGTCGATTACATCGTGCGCGACGGCGGCGTGCATCTGATCAACGCCTCCCGCGGCCGAGTGGCGCGGCTGCAGCGCTGGCCGGACGGTGTCCAGGCCGCGGTTGAGTACAAGGAGGGCCTCAACCCCACCCAGGCGGGCGAGGTGATCGACACGATCACCGTTCAGGCGCTGATCGGCCGGTACCCGCGCGTCGCGGGCATGACCGGCACGGCGATCGCGGCGGGTGAGCAGTTCCGGCAGTTCTACGATCTGCAGGTATCGCAGATTCCGCCGAACGCCCCCAACATCCGCGTCGACGAGCCCGATCGCGTCTACGACACCAAGGCGCACAAGGTGGAGGCGGTCGTCGAGTTCGTCTCCGAGATCCACGCGACCGGACAGCCGATCCTGATCGGCACGCACGACGTGGCGCAGTCGGAGGAGCTCGCGTACTTCCTGGAGCGGGCGGGAGTTCCGTCGGTGGTGCTCAATGCGAAGAACGACGCCGAAGAGGCGGCGATCATCGCCGAGGCGGGCCGTAGATCAGCCGTCACGGTCTCCACGCAGATGGCCGGCCGCGGCACCGACATCCGGCTCGGCGGCTCCAGCGGTGACGAGGCCGCCCGCGAGGAGGTGATCGAGCTCGGCGGACTCTGCGTGGTCGGCACCGGACGCTACGACACCGAGCGGCTCGACAACCAGCTGCGCGGCCGTGCGGGGCGGCAGGGCGATCCCGGCCGATCGGTCTTCTTCTCGAGCCTGGAGGATCCGCTCGTCACCAAGAACCTCACGCACCAGCGTGAGCAGCAGCCGATCTCCTCGGACGGGTCGATGGGAGCCAAGGGAGTCGAGAGCGTCGAGAACGCCCAGAAGATCGCCGAAGGCGCGATGCTGCAACTCCACAGCAACACGTGGGAGTACAACAAGCAGGTCAACGAGCAGCGCAACGCGATCGTCCGGCGGCGGATGGCGGTACTGACCACCGATCAAGCCCTGACCGACCTCAAGGAGTCCGAGCCCGAGCGGTACGAGAGCCTGTCGGCGGACGTCGACGACGAGGTCCTGGCGGAGGCCGCGCGGCAGATCGTGCTGTACCACCTCGACCGCGCGTGGGCCGATCACCTCGCGTACATCGCTGACGTGCAGGCCAGCATCCACCTGCGGGCATTGGGCGCGCAGAGCCCGCTCGAGGAGTTCCACAAGCTGATCTTCGCCGAGTTCGCCAAGCTCGCCGACGAGGCGATGGAGGCGGCGCGCAAGACCTTCGTGGACGCCCGCATCACCGCCGACGGCGTCGACCTCGGCTTGGAAGGACTGCATCGCTCGACGATGACGTGGACCTACCTGGTTCACGAGAATCACTTCGCATCCGCCGGTGCGCAGGCGATTCAGGGCATCGTCGGCATCTTCCGATGACTCGGCCGCGGCCGCAGGACTCGCGCGAGGCACCGCGAGCCGAACGGAGTGACGCCGTGTGGACGGTGCCCAATGCGCTCAGCGTGCTGCGTCTGCTCCTGATCCCGGTCTTCATCTGGCTGCTGCTCGTGGAGGAGTCGGCCGCCTGGGCTTTCGCGGTGCTCTTCGTCTCGGGCCTCACCGACTGGCTCGACGGGAAGCTCGCGCGCTGGCTCGGACAGTCGTCTAAGCTCGGCGCGCTGCTCGATCCGGCGGCCGATCGCCTGTACGTGATCGTGATCCCGATCTGCTTCGGTATCCGCGACTTCGTTCCCTGGTGGCTCATCGGACTGATCGTCGGCCGCGATCTGCTGCTCTTCGCCACGGCGCCGCTGCTCAAATCGAGGGGCGTGACGGCCCTGCCGACCCTCTACGTCGGCAAGGCCGCCACCTTCGCGCTGATGAGCGCCTTCCCGTGGCTTCTCGCCGGTCAGATCGACGGTGTGGTGGGCACGGTGTGCCATCCGATCGGCTGGGCCTTCCTGATCTGGGGCGTCGGCCTGTATCTGTGGTCGCTGGTCCTGTACTGGATTCAGACCGTCGCCGTGGTGCGGACGATGCCGCCCAGGTCGGTCACAGGCTGATCACGCATCGCTCGCTCGGTCGGGCTGATGCGCGATCCGGCGGCTCGTCACGATAAAGTCATGGAGCGCCTCGCGGCCGCAACGGAGCGGCGGGCGAGGGTGAGTCCAAGTCTTCCGACAGTTCCTGAGAGAGGCCGCAACGTGAGCGACACCAAGATCCCCGCAGAGCTGCGTTACACCGACGAGCACGAGTGGATCCGCAAGGTCGGTGACAAGACCGTCCGAGTGGGGATCACCGATTTCGCGCAGGACGCGCTCGGCGACGTGGTCTTCGTTCAGCTTCCGGAGGTGGACTCGGACGTCGAGACGGGCGAGTCGTTCGCCGAGGTCGAATCGACCAAGAGCGTCTCGGACATCTTCGGTCCGCTCGACGGTACCGTCGCCGCTGCCAACGAGGCTCTCGACGGTGCTCCCGAGCTGGTCAATTCGTCTCCGTACGAGGACGGCTGGCTGGTCGAGATCACGGTCGGCGACGACGCCGACCTGGACCAGATTCTCGCCGGTCTGCTCGACGCGGAAGGCTACCGGGCGGTTATCAGCGGCTGACCGCCAGCTGACGACCGGGCTTTCCGGAGGCGACTCGTGCCCGCACCGCGGACCGGGTCGATATGATTTCCAGTACGCCAAACGTCCCCGACCCCGGGCGGCGTTCGGACAAAGACGGTAGGTTCACTTAAGAAGGTTCCTGCCTCGCAGACGCACATCTCAACGACGAGATGGTCCGATGCATGTGTAACAGCGAGTGAGCCCAAAGGTGCGGTACCCCCGGACAATTGGAGTTCGCGCAGGTACCTCGGCTGACCTGCGGCATGCCCCACCAGGGGGCGTCGCGAGTCTTGAGTCACGGCGGGGTGCGTTGACGATGAAGGAGATGTGGTGAGCGGTAACGACAACGGCTTTGAAGCGCCCGTGGAGACGACTTCGGTCTTCCGCGAGGACTTCATCAAGGAAGTAGACGCCCCCGCGGCGTCGAACGAGCCGGCCGATACCGGTGTCGAGCGGCTGTCGCCGGGAACGGCGCTGCTGGTCGTGAAGCGGGGACCGAACGCAGGGTCGCGGTTCCTGCTCGACCAGCCGACCACGTCGGCCGGCCGTCACCCCGACAGCGACATCTTCCTCGATGACGTGACGGTGAGCCGCAGGCACGCCGAGTTCCGGAGCAACGGCGACGACTTCCAGGTGGTCGATGTGGGCAGCCTGAACGGCACCTACGTCAACCGCGAGCCGGTCGACACCGCGACCCTCACGAGCGGGGACGAAGTGCAGATCGGCAAGTTCCGTCTGGTGTTCCTGTCCGGCCCGCGCGCCGGTGAGGCAGGTGCCACGCAGTCGTGACCTCGTCTGCTGCGCGCGCGTCCGCCGCGAGCGACCGCACGATGTCGATCGGTGCTGTGCTCGCGGTGCTGCGAGAAGAGTTCCCCGACGTCACGATCTCGAAGATTCGGTTCCTCGAAACCGAGGGTCTGGTGACTCCCGATCGTGCGCCGTCCGGTTATCGCCGATTCAGCGATCAGGACTGCGAGCGGCTGCGGTTCGTGCTCACCGCTCAGCGTGATCGGTATCTGCCGTTGAAGGTGATCCGCGAGCAGCTCGACGAGATCGACGCGGCCGCCGGCGGCGCGGGCCCGCGACTGCTGTCGTCGGCGCGCAGTGCGGTGGCCCCGGCGACTGATTTCAGCTCGCGCGGCGGCCGGGTGGATCGGGAGACGCTCATCGAACGGACCGGCGTCGACTCGGCGTTCATCTCCGAACTCGTGCGCAACGGACTCCTCTCTGCGGGCCCCGGCGGCTTCTTCGACGAGGACGCCGTGCGCCTGGTGGAGGCTGCTGCGGCGCTGGCCAACTTCGGGCTCGAGACGCGCCACCTGCGTGCGTTCAAGGTCAGTGCCGACCGCGAGGCCGGGTTGGTCGCACAGATCGCCGGCCCCATCGCGAAGGGCAAGGGCACCGGTGCGCGCGACCGTGCCGAGGAACTGGTCCGTGAGATGGCGGCACTGTCGGTGACGCTGCATACGCAGTTGGTCAAGGCCGCCGTTCGCGGCGCCCTCGACTGACCGGTAGCCGCGTAACCTGTATTTCAAGAGATCAGGAGGCGAGACCATGGGTGAGATGCGTGTCGTGGGTATCCGAGTGGAGCCTCCACAGAACCAACCGGTCCTGCTGCTGCGCGAGGTGAGCGGCGCCAGGTATCTGCCGATCTGGATCGGCCAGAGCGAGGCCGCCTCCATCGCGCTGCAGCAGCGGGGCGTGGAGCCGCCCCGCCCGCTCACTCACGATCTCGTGGTCAATCTCTGTGAGGCCTTCGGCCGTTCCCTTCAGCAGGTTCGGATCGTCGACATGCAGGAGGGCACCTTCTACGCAGAGATGGTCTTCGACGGCGAGGTGGTCGTCGAGGCCCGTCCGTCGGATGCGATCGCGGTCGCCATGCGTTGCGGTGCGCCGATCATCGCCGCCGACGACGTCCTCGACGGCGCCGGGATGCTGATGCCCGACGAGGACGGCGAGCCCTCCGCGGAGGCCGCGGATGGTGCGAGCGAGGACGAGGTGGAGGCGTTTCGCGAGTTCCTCGACCAGGTCTCGCCCGAGGACTTCCTCGGTCCCGAGTCGGGGTCCTGACCCTACGGGCTCGTCGCCGAACCCGATGCGACGTCGGATTCCGGGGCGGCGCGCCGCCCGACACGGTAACGAATCCGTCTCTTCGTCATCACCGTTTGTCTACACCTGAAGTTTAGGTTGAGGTTTACCGCGAGTCGCGTTGATTGCGTGCCGCGGAGTCCATAGTTTTATCCCAGCATCGTCACCGTGAGCGTTGACGAACACTTTGTCAGCGGTCGGGAGTACGCTCGATACGAGAGTTCCGCCGGCCCGAGTCTTGTGTAAGGGAGCTACCGTGGGCGATCATCCGTCAGATCTGCAGTCCGGCGACCACCCGTCCGCCGATGCGGAATCGGTGAGTGCGATGCCGGTACAAGGCGGCCTGGATGACATCGCTCCGGGATTGTTCCCCAACGACACGGTGCCCGACGAGTTGGTCGGTTACCGCGTGCCGAGCGCCTGCCAGATCGCGGGGATCACCTACCGACAGCTCGACTACTGGGCTCGCACCTCGCTCGTGGTGCCGTCGATCCGGGGCGCGGCCGGCTCGGGAAGCCAGCGTCTCTACTCCTTCAAAGACATCCTCGTTCTCAAGATCGTGAAGCGGCTGCTCGACACCGGCATCTCGCTGCAGAACATCCGAGTGGCGGTCGACCACCTTCGTAAGCGCGGCGTCGAGGACCTCGCCCGGATCACCCTGTTCTCGGACGGCACCACGGTCTACGAGTGCACCTCCGCCGAAGAGGTCGTCGACCTCCTCCAGGGCGGACAGGGCGTGTTCGGCATCGCCGTGTCGGGCGCCATGCGCGAACTCACCGGAACCATCGCGGACTTCCCGGGGGAGCGTGCCGACGACGGTGTCAGCGAATCGTCGCCCGAAGACGAGTTGGCGGCCCGTCGCAAGAACCGCACCCGGCGCACCGGATAGGCCACGTCGGCAGTCCCGCGTGACGGTCCACACGCCGGACCGTGATTCGCGCCCGACTCTTGGTACCCTGTCGGTGCGTCGCTACGCTGCGGGAGAGTGTCGTCCGGGACATCCGGGCAACCGCCGAAGGAGCAACACCTCTCCGTCAAACTCTCAGGCACCCGGGACCGTGGCTGCTGACGACGTCTCTGGAAAGTGGCGGGTGCGCGCACCCGCCCGCCCACGGTGAAAGGCATCGGTCCGCCGCTGCCGAATCTCTCAGGCGCTGCGTTCGTGCGGCATGACAGAGGGGGAGGGACCAGTCCGGCGCGGCCGGACCGAGAAGATCAAGGTGCCCTCTTGTCGACCCCCGCTTCTGAGTTCTCCCAGCGTCACCTCGGCCCCGACGCCGACGAACTGGCTGTCATCCTCGACGTCCTCGGCGTCGGATCCCTGGACGAGATCGCCGCGAAGGTGGTTCCCGCGTCGATCGCCGACGGCGCGGACACGAACGGATTCGCTCCGGGACTGGACGCCCTGCCCGCTCCGCTGACGGAGGCGCAGGCGACCGCGGCGATGCGCGAACTCGCGAATCGCAATGTGGTCGCCCGATCGATGATCGGTCTCGGTTACTACGACACACACACGCCCGGAGTCATCAAGCGCAACATCCTGGAGAACCCGGCGTGGTACACCGCCTACACCCCGTACCAGCCGGAGATCAGCCAGGGTCGGCTCGAAGCGCTGCTCAACTTCCAGACCATGGTGTGCGATCTGACCGGCATGGAGGTGGCGAACGCCTCAATGCTGGATGAGGCGACCGCGGCCGCCGAGGCGATGACGCTGCTGCGCCGCGCCGGTAAGTCGAAGTCGAACCGCGTGGTCGTCGACTCCGACCTCTTCCCGCAGACGCGTGCGGTGATCGAGACCCGTGCGACGCCGCTAGGCATCGAGGTGGTCGAAGCCGAGCTCGATGGGTCGGCGCCGGACGCGGGGCTTCCCGAGGGCGAGTTCTTCGGAGTCATCGTGCAGACGCCCGGTGCGAGCGGCCGGATCACCGATCTCGGCCCGGTCATCGAGGCGGCGCATGCGCGAGGTGCGCTGATCGCCGCAGGCGTCGACCTGCTGGCCGCCACTCTCATCACCCCTCCGGGAGAGCTCGGCGCGGATGCGTGCTTCGGCACCACACAGCGCTTCGGTGTCCCGATGGGCTTCGGTGGACCGCACGCCGGCTACCTGGCGGTGCACACCAAACGCACTCGTCAGCTTCCGGGGCGCCTCGTCGGCGTCTCCAAGGACGCGGACGGCAACCTCGCGTACCGCCTGGCACTTCAGACCCGCGAGCAGCACATCCGACGCGAGAAGGCGACCAGCAACATCTGCACGGCGCAGGTGCTGCTCGCCATCATCGCCGCGATGTACGCCTCCTACCACGGCCCGTCCGGGCTCAAGGCGATCGCCGAGCGGGTGCACGGGCACGCCGCAGACCTCGCCGATCGCCTCGCGGGCGGTGGATTCGGTGTGGAGCACGCCTCGTTCTTCGACACCCTCACCGTGCGGGCCGACGGCAGGGCCGCGGAGATCGTCGACGCGGCCAAGTCGCGCCACGGCATCAACCTGCGGTTGATCGACGCCGACCGCGTGGGCGTCGCGTGCGATGAGACCACCACCGCCGCCGACATCGATGCCGTCCTGGACGCCTTCGGCGCCGCGGGTGCCGCGGCGACGCAGTTCAGTGCCCCGATCGCGAACCGCAGCAGCGAATATCTGACGCATCCGGCCTTCCACCTGCACCGGACCGAGACCGCGATGCTGCGCTACCTGCGGATGCTCTCCGACAAGGACATCGCTCTCGACCGCAGCATGATCCCCCTGGGCTCGTGCACGATGAAGCTGAACGCGACCACCGAGATGGAGCCGATCACCTGGCCGGAGATCGGCGGCCTGCACCCGTTCGCCCCGCTCTCCGACAGCGAGGGCATCCGCGAGCTGATCGCTCGGCTGGAGAACTGGCTGGTGGCCGTCACCGGTTACGACCGCGTGAGCCTGCAGCCCAATGCCGGCTCGCAGGGCGAGTACGCGGGTCTGCTCGCGATTCGCCGTTACCATCTCTCGCGCGGCGACGACGCACGCGACGTCTGCCTCATCCCCTCCAGTGCTCACGGAACCAATGCGGCGTCGGCCGTCATGGCCGGGCTGCGCGTGGTGGTGGTGGCCAGCCGTGACACCGGGGACGTCGACATCGACGATCTGCGCGCGAAGATCGAGAAGCACCGCGACGAGTTGGCGGGCATCATGATCACCTACCCGTCCACCCACGGCGTGTTCGAGCACGAGGTCACCGACATTTGCGACGCGGTGCACGAGGCCGGCGGCCAGGTGTACGTGGACGGCGCCAATCTCAACGCGCTCGTCGGCCTGGCCCGGCCGGGCCGGTTCGGGGGCGACGTCTCGCATCTGAATCTGCACAAGACGTTCTGCATTCCGCACGGCGGCGGCGGCCCGGGCGTCGGACCGGTCGCGGTGCGCGAGCATCTGGCGCCGTTCCTGCCGAGCAGCCCGCTGGCCTCCGAACTTCCGCAGACCGGCGTCGCGATCTCGGCGGCGCCGTACGGTTCGGCGTCGATCCTGCCGATCACCTACGCGTACATCGCCATGATGGGTGCCCAGGGACTGCGGACCGCCACGCTGACCGCGATCGCCTCCGCCAATTACATCGCGCGTCGCCTGCGCGACCACTACCCGGTGCTCTACACCGGAGAGGGCGGCTGGGTGGCTCACGAGTGCATCCTGGACCTGCGTGAACTGACCAAGGACAGTGGAGTCTCGGTCGACGACGTCGCCAAGCGACTCGCCGACTACGGCTTCCACGCGCCCACGATGAGCTTCCCCGTCGCCGGAACCCTGATGGTGGAGCCTACTGAGAGCGAGAATCTCGCCGAACTCGACGCCTTCATCGACGCGATGATCGCCATCCGCGGCGAGATCGACAAGGTCGCCGACGGCACCTGGTCGGTCGAGGACAATCCGCTCGCCGGCGCGCCGCACACCGCCGAATGCCTGGTGGGCGAGTGGAATCACGGATACGACCGGCTCACCGCCGTGTACCCGAACGGTCTCCCGTCGTCCGGAGCGCGCGCCAAGGTGTGGCCGGCCGTCCGCCGGATCGACGGAGCCTTCGGCGACCGGAACCTCGTCTGCAGCTGCCCTCCGATCGAGGCCTTCAGCGAGTAGGCTCGCGGGCACCGACAGGAGGCTCGCGATGTCCAAAGTCCGTGTCCACAACCTCAACGTCTCGCTCGACGGTTTCAGTGCGGGCGGAACCGTCACGTACGATGCGCCGATCGGCGAGGCGGCCCGGTTGTTCGACCACTTCGACGGCCGGGTGATCTGGGGTGTGGACGCGATCGCCGAGCCGGTTCGCGCCGATCACGTGTTCACCAGTGCGTGGAGTCAGGGGATCGGCGTCGAGATAATGGGACGCCGCAAGTTCGGTCCGCAGACCGGACCGTGGGCCGACGACGGCTGGCGCGGGTGGTGGGGCGACGAGCCTCCGTTCCGCACACCCGTGGTGGTGTTGACGCATCACGAGCGCCCGCCGATCGAGTTCGCGAACGGCACCGTCTTCCACTTCGTGGACGCCCCGGCGCCGCAGGCGCTCGAGTACGCGCGCGGACTCGCCGGCGGCGATGTCCGCCTCGGTGGCGGACCCACGTCCGTCCGCGAGTTCCTGCACGCCGACCTGGTCGATTTCATGCATCTGGTCGTCGTCCCGGTGGTGATCGGTTCGGGCGTCTCGATCTGGGACCGCTGTGCCGAACTCCAGGACCGCTTCGACGTCGAGTCGGTGACCACCGGCAGCGGCCTCATACACCAGTTCTGGAATCGGAAGCGGTAGGCCCTTCGCGCCGGTCCCGCTGTTACGGCGCCGCCGCCGGGTAGACCACCTTGCTGATCGCGACCGCGGCCGCGGGCTCGGGGAGCGGCATCGGGTCGGCGATCGGGCCGAAGGTCACGGTCGGCGTCGGTGCAGGCAGCGGCCCGGCACCGCGGAAACCCGCCTTGGTCAGGATCTGCATCTGGGCCGGTTTGCGCGCGAAGGTGAAGAACTGAGAGACGGCGTCGCTGACGTGCGCCGGAACCGACTGGCCCGACAGTTTCACCACCGGATAGTCGGCCGACGGAGTCGGGCCCTTCGGCGCGACCACCGCGACCCGGGCGGTCTTGTCGTCCTTGGTGAGCATGTAGAGGTGCTGCTCGGTCACCGACACGGCGCGGACCGGCGCATCGGAGGGATCGCCGGTCCCGGCGATCGAGTCGACGGCGGCGTCGATGGAGCCGTCCCCGACTTTCGGCGGAGCCGACATGAGCTGATCGAGCGCAGCGACCACCTCGGGTGACTGCGCCTGTCGGAGAGTGAGCGGCTTCTGGGTCGGGACGGTCGCGGCCGCGACTGCTTGGGCTCCCAGTGCGGTCGCGGCCGACTGCGGGCCGGTGGGCATCGCGATGCGCATCGAGCCCCACGACGATCTGCCGTACGCGGAGAGGGAATTGGCGCGGGTCTGCGCGGGCAGGTCGGACCACCCGATGCGGCCGTCGGCGGCCTTCGCGATCTCGGGCTCCATCGCCAGCCGGACCGGCGACGACACGAGCGATTCCGGGTTGCCCTGGAGCACGTCGGGCTTCGCGGTCTGCAGGGCCGCGGACCAGATGGACGACTCGGGCACCCAGGCGGCGGGGAAATCACCGTAGGTCTGCGCGTCCCACTTCTGGGCGGTCAGACCCTCGAGAGTCGCGCGGGCGTCGGCGGGTCGCACGTCCACGGTGATGCAGTGGTCGCGGACCACCGGCTCGGTGTTGTTGTAGTCCTGCGCGATCCTCTGCAGACCCGGTGCGATCGCGGGATCGGCCAGAACGGAGATCTTCGCCGGTCCCTCGAGGCACTCACCGGCCGCCACCGGCTGTTCGTCGTCGATTCGATCGCCGAGTTGACGCCACGCCGTGACGATGCCCGCGATCAGAATGATCGCGAGGACGAATGCCAGCAGCGGTCGGCTGATGTAAGTCCGACTGCGTCCACCCGAATTGTGCTTCGCCACTGATCGTCCTTCCTCCGGCGATTCGTGTCATGCCAGGCCGATGCGCGTCCAGCGGGCCGATGCACCGAGCCCGGACCGAGAATCCGGTCCGGGCTCGGTGGTCTGCACCTTCCGTGTATATCAGGCGTTGGCTGCCTTGTACTCGCGGCGCGCGGCGTGCAGCAGCGGTTCGGTGTACCCGCTCGGCTGCGTCGCGCCCTTGAGGATCAGGTCCTTGGCGGCCTGGAAGGCGATGTTGCCGTCGAAGTTCGGTGCCATCGGACGGTAGGCGGGATCGCCGGCGTTCTGCCGGTCGACCACCGGTGCCATCCGCTCGAGCGCGGCGACGACCTCGTCCTCGGTGACGATGCCGTGACGGAGCCAGTTGGCGAGCAGCTGGCTGGAGATGCGCAGCGTCGCGCGGTCCTCCATCAGCGCGACGTCGTGGATGTCCGGCACCTTCGAGCAGCCGACGCCCTGATCGATCCACCGGACCACGTAGCCGAGGATCGACTGCGCGTTGTTGTCGAGTTCCTCGCGCTTCTCCTCCTCGCTCCAGTCGGTGCTCTTCGCCAGCGGGATGGTCAGGATGTCGTCCACAGACGCCGGTTCGCGCTTGGCGATGTCGTCCTGACGCTCGAAGACGTCGACCTCGTGGTAGTGCAGCGCGTGCAGGGTGGCGGCGGTCGGCGACGGCACCCACGCGGTGTTGGCACCGGCGTTGGGGTGACCGATCTTCTGCTCCAGCATGTCGGCCATCAGATCCGGCATCGCCCACATGCCCTTGCCGATCTGCGCCTTGTGCTGCAGACCCGCGTGCAGACCGGTGTCGACGTTCGAGTCCTCGTACGCGTTGAACCAGGTCTGGCCCTTGATCTCGGCCTTGCGGACGAACGGGCCGGCCTCCATCGAGGTGTGGATCTCGTCGCCGGTGCGGTCGAGGAAACCGGTGTTGATGAACACCACGCGCTCGGAGGCCGCCTTGATCGACGCCTTGAGGTTCACCGACGTGCGGCGTTCCTCGTCCATGATGCCGACCTTGAGGGTGTTGCGCGGCAGGCCGAGGACGTCCTCGACGCGGCCGAACAGTTCACTGGTGAAGGCGACCTCGTCGGGACCGTGCATCTTCGGCTTCACGATGTAGATCGAGCCGGTGCGGGAGTTCTGCAGACCTTCGGCGCTCATACCGTGGATGCCGATCGCCGAGGTGATCAGCGCATCCATGATGCCCTCGGGGACCTCGTTGCCGTCGGCGTCGAGGATGGCGGGGTTGGTCATCAGATGGCCCACGTTGCGGACGAAGAGCAGCGAACGACCGTGCAGTTCCACCTCGCCGGTGCCGTCGGGCGCGGTGTAGACCCGGTTCGGGTTCAGCGTGCGGGTGAAGGTCTTACCGCCCTTGTTGACTTCTTCGGCCAGGTCGCCCTTGTTGAGGCCGAGCCAGTTGTGGTAGCCGAGCACCTTGTCGTCGGCGTCGACCGCGGCGACCGAGTCCTCGAAGTCCATGATCGTCGTGACGGCGGATTCGACGGCGACGTCCTTGACGCCGGCGGCGTCGGTGGCGCCGATCGGCGACTCCGGATCGATCTGGATCTCGACGTGCAGACCGTGGTGGCGCAGGAGGATGCCCGACGGCGCTGCGGCGTCGCCGGTGTAGCCGGCGAACGCGTTCGGGTCGGCGAAGGTGGTGGTGGCGTCGCCGATCGCGGCGACGACCTTGCCGTCGACGACGGTGTACGAGGTCACGTCGGCGTGGCTGCCCTGCTCCAGCGGCACGGCCTTGTCGAGGAAGGCCTTGGCGAACGCGATGACCTTGTCACCGCGGACCTTGTTGTAGGACGAACCCTTCTCGGCACCGCCGGTCTCCGGGATCGCGTCGGTGCCGTAGAGAGCGTCGTACAGCGAGCCCCAGCGCGCGTTGGACGCGTTGAGGGCGAAACGGGCGTTGAGAATCGGCACCACCAGCTGCGGTCCGGGGATGTTCGCGATCTCCTCGTCGACGTTCTCCGTGGTGATCTGGAAGTCCTCGGGCACCGGGACGAGGTAGCCGATCTCGGTCAGGAAGGCCTTGTACTCGTCGAAGTCGAAGTCCTGGTGGTCGCGGTGCCAGGCGTCGATCTTGGCCTGCAGGTCGTCGCGGACGGCGAGCAGCTCGCGGTTGCGGGGAGCGAGGTCGTTGATCACGGCCGCAGCGCCCGCCCAGAACTTCTCGGCGTCTACACCCGTGCCGGGAAGCGCTTCGTTGTTGACGAAGTCGTAGAGGACTTCGGCGACCTGCAATCCGTTGACGGTGACGCGTTCGGTCATGGCAACCTTTCCTTTGCGAGTGCGTACTGCGGGAACGTCGGCTGCGTGCCGGATGACTCCGGAAGCGGCCCGCCCGCAATCATTCATGTTACAAGGGGTTACCAGCGAGTATTTATCCGAGGCCGACCGATTCGAGAAGGCTGTCGCAGGTTGTGATGAGGGCCTCACGGAGTTCCTGCCCGCGCCGCGCGATAGCCGCCTGCTCGCGGACGTACCGGGCCCGCCCCTCGGGCGTCTCGATGGCCACCGGTGCGTAGCCGTACGAGGTGAGGTCGTACGGACTGGCTCGCATGTCGAGTTCCCGCGCGTCCAGGGCCAGCTCGAAGCAGTCGGCCAGCAGGTCCGCCGGGAGCAGTGGCGTGAGGCGCAGACAGTAGCGGTACAGGTCCATCGTCGCGTGCAGGCAGCCCGGCTGCTCGTTGTCGACGGCTCCGGCTCGACTCAGGGCGGTGGCGTTGCGCCCGACCGCGTCCGCGGTGAAGAACCGGAAGGCGTCGAAGTGCGTGCACGCGAGTGTGCTCTCCTCGACCACGGCGTCGGTGCCGCGCGCGCCGAGCCGGAGCGGCAGTTCGTGACGGGTCTCGTCGGCGCGATACACCATCGCCCACTCGTGCAGGCCGAGACAACCGAGGCGCGGTGCGCGGTTCGCCGTCGCCCGCGTGATGCGGACGGTGTCGGTGAGCAGCCGGACCCGGGACTCGAGATGTTCGCGCGTCACCTCTGCGGTGCCGTCGACATCGACGCGGTAGCCACGCAGACCGGAGTAGCGGTGGGCCTGGGCCAGCCGCACACCGTAGCCGGGATGCCAGCGCAGCACCTGACCGGGGCGGGCCGAGTAGTAGGTGAACAGGAAGTCGATGACCGGGTGCTTGCGTCCTTCGTTCCGCATCCGCAGATACGGACCGATGAGGGTCTCGACGCGCTCCCGGTGGGCGTCGGCCCGGGACTGCCACTCCGGGCGCGACAGCGTCTCCTGCCGCTGCATCAGATGCGGTGCGTGGAGTCGCGGAGGTCGCCGACGAAGGCCTCCGCGAGGTCGGCGAGTGCGATAACCCCGATGATCGTGCCCGCCGTGTCGACGACCGCCCCGAGGTGGGCGCTGGTGCGGCGGAGCACGACGGTGGCTTCGTCCAGCGGTGTCGCCGAACCGATCTTCGGCAGCGGCCGGATCTGGTCCACACCGATGATCGACTCCGGGCCGACGGCCGGATCGAGGATGTCGTCGAGCACGTCCTTGATGTGCAGGTAGCCGATGAACGAGCCGTCCAACCCGCGGACGGGGAAGCGGGAGTAACCCGTCTCGCGCACCGCACGCTCGACTGAACCGAGTGTGGGACCGAGTCCGCCCGTCGATGCGTCGAGCTGAACGCGCACGCTGCGCACCGTGCTCAGCGGGATCATCAGTTCGGCCACCGTCCGTTCGACGGTCGTCAGTGCGCGGGTGAGCCGCTCGTGCTCGTCGGCGTCGAGCAGACCGAGCTCCCGGGACTCGCCGATCATGTCGGCCAGCTCGGCCTCGTTGACCGTGGTCGCCAACTCGTCCTTGGGCTCGACGCGCATCGCCCTGAGCGAGATGTTCGCCAACGCGTTGTAGAACCAGATCAGCGGCCGTGCGACGCGCATGAAGACCAGGTGCACCGGAACCACCAGCATCGCCACGGTCTCGGGGCCGGCGAGCGCGATGTTCTTCGGCACCATCTCACCCAGCAGGATGTGCAGGATCACCACGATCGCCAGACCGATCGCGAAGGCGATCGGGTGCAGCAGCTGACTCGGCACGCGCATCAGATCCAGCGGTGCGCTGATCAGATGGGCGATGGCCGGTTCGGCGACCCGACCGAGCAGGATCGAACAGATCGTGATTCCGAGCTGCGAGCCCGCGAGCATCAGCGACAGATGCTCGGAGGCCTCGATCACCGTGCGGGCACGCTTCTTTCCCGATTCCTCGAGGGCGACGAGCCGGTCCCGCCGCGCCGCGATGAGCGAGAACTCGCCGGCGACGAAGAAGGCGTTGGCGGCCAGGAGCACCACCGTCAGCAGGATTCCCCACCAGTCACCCACGGGACGCCTCCGTCCCGCCGGGCTCGGCACTGCCGTCGATGATCGTCATCCACACCTTGTCGACGCGGCGCTGATCCATCTGCACCACGGTCGCGCGCCATCGGGGTTCGGGTTCGTCGAGGAAGTTCTCGCCGGCCGACTCGCGCTGCGGAAGGTCGACGATGTCGCCGGTGCGCGGAATGCGGCCGAGGCAGAACATCACCAGTCCGCCGAGCGTCTCGTACGACCCCTCGGGTGCGCGGTAGCCGGTGCCGCTCTGCAGTTCGTCGAGCCGCAGCAGCCCGGAGCAGCGGAAGCCGTTGCCGACCGGAGTCACGTCCGACTCCTCGACGTCGTGCTCGTCGGTGACGTCGCCGAGGATCTCCTCGACGATGTCCTCCGACGTCACCAGGCCCGCGGTGCCGCCGTACTCGTCGATGACCACGCAGACCTCGAGGCCGTTCGACGAGATGCGATCCATCAGCGAGTCGCCGTCGAGGCTGTCCGGGACCCGGGTGATCGGGCGTGCCAGCGACCGCAGCGACGTGGTCGCGAGGCTCTGCGGCGGCAGGGTGAAGGCCTGCTTGATGTGGACGACGCCGACGAGGTTGTCGAGGTCGCCGCCTTCGGCGATCAGGAACCGGGAGTGGCCGGTCCGGGAAGCGGCGGCGATCAGATCGCGCACCGAGTCGTTGGGTTCGAGCGATTCGATCCGCACGCGGGGAGTCATCAGGTCCGCGGCCGTGAGATCGCCGAAACGCAGCGACCGGTCGACGAGAGTCGCGGTGTCGGGGTCGAGGGCCCCGCGCAGCGCGGAGTTGCGCACCAGCGCGGCGAGTTCGGCAGCCGACCGCGCCGACCCGAGTTCTTCGGTGGGCTCGATGCCCAGGCGCCGCACCAGTGCGTTCGCCGAGCCGTTGAGGCCGTTGATCGCCGGCCGGAAGAACGAGGAGAACATCGCGAGGGGAGTGGCGGTGGCGCGCGCGACCGCCAGCGGCTTGGTGATCGCGAGGTTCTTCGGTATCAGCTCACCGAGGACCATCGAGAGCGAGGTGGCGATGATCAGGGCCAGCGCCAGGGAGATGCCGTCGGCGACTCCGTCCGGAATCCTCATCGCCTCCAGCACGGGCGCGAACAGGGTCGCCAGCACCGGTTCGGCGATGTAACCGGTGATCAGCGTTGTGATCGTGATGCCCAGCTGGGCGCCCGACAACTGGAAGGAGAGGGATCGGTGCGCTCGGTCGACGGCTCGCGCACGGCGATCGCCGCGACGCGCGACGTCGCCCGCGATGGTGGACCGTTCGAGCGCGGTCAGCGAGAACTCTCCGGCGACGAACAGCGCCGTGCCCAGCGTCAGCGCGATGAATCCGGCCAGACTCGCGATGATGACGAATACGTTCACCGGCGCGGGTCACCAACCACCCGGGAGCGGGCGTCCCTCGGCGAAACCGGCGGCGGACTGGACGCCCAGTACCACCTTGTCGTGCAATTCCTGCAGAGTCGAGGCACCGGCGTAGGTCGCGGTGCTGCGGACTCCTGAACAGATGTGGTCGATCAAGTCCTCTACTCCGGGGCGGTCGGGGTCGATACGGATGCGCGAGGAGGAGATGCCCTCCTCGAACAGCGCTTTCCGGGCACGATCGTATGCGGCGTCGGCGGACGAACGCGCGGCGACGGCGCGTTTCGACGCCATGCCGAAGCTCACCTTGTATTCGCCTGCGGAGTCGGCGTGCAGGTCGCCCGGCGACTCGTACGTTCCGGCGAACCAGGAACCGACCATCGCATTCGATGCGCCGGCCGCCACCGCCAGCGCCACGTCCCGCGGGTGCCGGATGCCGCCGTCCGCCCACACCGCCGCACCGTGCTCGCGTGCGACGGCGGCGCATTCGGCGACCGCCGAGAACTGTGGCCGGCCGACGCCGGTCATCATCCGCGTGGTGCACATCGCGCCCGGGCCGACACCGACCTTGACGATGTCGGCGCCCGCCTCGATCAGATCGAGCGTGCCCTGTGCGGACACCACATTCCCCGCGGCCAGCCGGACGCCGAGATCGGCGCCCGCGATTGCGGCGAGCGCACTGATCATCTTCTCCTGATGTCCGTGAGCGGTATCGACGACGAGCAGGTCGGCCCCGGCCTCGACCAGTGCGCGGGCCTTGCCGACCACGTCCCCGTTGATGCCGACCGCGGCACCGATCCGGAGCCTGCCCGAGGCGTCCACGTTGGGGCGGTAGATACCGGACCGGAGCGCGCCGAGGCGGGTCAGCACGCCGGCGAGCTCGCCGGCTCCGTCGGTGAGTACGGCCAGGTCGGCGTTCGCCTCGACCAGCGCGTCGAAGACAAGCCGGGGGTCGGTCTCGGCGGGCAGGGTCACCGGCACGGGCTCGGCGACCGAGGCGACATCGGTGAAGAGGTCGATCTCGTGTCCGGGCGCCGCGCGTGGGATCAGTCCGATCGGCCGACGTCCGTCGAGGACCACCGCGTAGCCGTGCGAACGCTTCGGGATCAGTGCCTGCGCATGCGCCATCACGTCGGTCGCGCAGAGGGTGACCGGCGTCTCGGCCACCAGGTGCGCATTCTTGACGTAGGCGATGGTCCGGGCCGCGACATCGAGCGGCACGTCCTGCGGAAGCACCACCAGGCCGCCGCGTCGCGCCACGGTCTCGGCCATCCGCTTTCCGGCGATCGCCGTCATATTGGCGACCACCAGCGGGATGGTGGTGCCGGTGCCGTCGGAGGTCGACATGTCGACGTCGAACCGCGAGGCCACCGACGACCGGTTCGGAACGATGAAGACGTCGTCGTAAGTCAGGTCGTAGTGCGGTGCGTGGCCGTCCAGGAAGCGCACGGGGAACCTTTCATGTCACAGCGTCTCGGCGGTCGTCAGTGGTGGGCGATGAGGCGGCTGAGCTCGGTGAGCCAGGGGATGGCCACCGCGAGGGTCGGAACGACCAGGATGGCCGCGGCGAGCAGGTAGGCCGTCGCCGAGATGCGGCGTGCGGAGTGCATGTATGAGAGCCGCCGGACGCGGACGAGGGTGGTCGGGCCGCCGACCGCCATGGCGCCGCGAGGTGCGGTCGCGTCCGCGCAGGCCACCAGTGCGCGGCCGAGAGTGGTGGGAGTGGTGGCACGCGCGGCCTGATCGTCGGCCAGGGCCTCGGCCAGCAGTTCCACCGACCCGAGCGCGGACTTGGACCGGACGAATCGGGGGAAGGCCTCGTGCAGCGCGATGAATGCCTCAAGCACCAGATCGTGCCGGGCCCGCAGGTGTGCGCGTTCGTGTTCGATGACGGCGGTCAGCTCGCGCTCGTCGAGTCGAGCCAGCACCCCTTCGCTGAGGACTACTCGCCTGCGCAGTCCGGGCAGGCAGTAGGCGAGCGGCGCGGGGACGTCGAGGATCCGGATGTCGCGCCCGGCCGCGAGCCTGCGGTCGGCGTTGTCGACCAGGTCGATGAGCGTGCGGTGCGCATTGCGTCGCGCCCGCGTGCGGATGCCGACGCGGATCACGGTGTACATCAGGCGCGCGCCGATGAGGAGGGTCAGCGCGAAGACCGCGACGTAGACCGTCCAGAGAAACCAGCCGAGCCGGTGGATCTCTTCGATGGGATTGCTGGTCGGCGCACCGTTGGGCCCGGGCGAGAGCAGGTTGGCGGCGATCGCGAGCCCGGTGCTGAATGCCGACAGCACGGCTGCGAGGGCGATCGACTGCCACAGGGCCATCGCCGCACGCGGAGCGTAGAGCGGCCAGGTGGCGCGGGAGAGGGAAGCGGGGATCGGTCCGACCAAGGCGATCGTGAGGATGCCGAACAGCAGCGCCGTCATGGCCCTCCCCAGGTCGTCGGAGTCGGTGATCTCATGTCAGTGTAGTCAACTGTGGCTGCCGCGCGTGGTTTCCAGCTCATCGAGAGCTTCGCGCAGTGCCGCGGCTTCGTCCGCGCCGACTCGTCCGACGAACGAGACGAGGGCCGCGTGACGCGAGTCCGGGGCGTCGGCGGAACTGAGTGCGTCGACCATCAGCTTGGCCACGAGGTCCTCGCGCGGCGAGGTGGCCGTGTACTGGTGTGCGCGGTCGTCACGGATCTGGGTAACCAGACCCTTCTTGGTGAGACGCTGCAGCACGGTCATGACGGTCGTGTACGCGAGAGTGCGGCTCTTGGCCAGTTCGGCATGCACCTGACGCACGGTCTGTGGCGTCGCGGACGCCCACAGGGTGTCCATGACGGCACGCTCGAGATCGCCCAATCCATTCATCTTCTTCATCTTACGTCGACTCCCTGATTTCTCCGCTTCGTGCCGGTCATGGATCGTGTCGGTCGAGGCCGCCATCGCTCACGATTGTGTAACGCGTGAGGCGGGGAAGGAGTTCCCGTCGGCTCTGCGGCGGACCGTGTTGACACGAAACTAAGGTTAGCCTACATTCATCACCAAGGATCGCGTGAGAGTCCTGAGGGCTGCAGAGACCCCCGATCCGCGACGGTGACCCCCGTGTTCGATGAGGAGCGCGGGGGTCACTGGCGTCTGGCCTGCCGGCAGTGGCAGGGTTCACGTATGGAAGAGACGTCAATTGCGATCGACCCGACCGAGGCCCGAGGCCTCGACCGACTCCTCGGCTTCACCGTGACCCACGCAGACGGCGAGGGACTGCGCGGCACGCTGGAACTCTCCGAGATCCACCATCAGCCCTTCGGCATCACTCACGGCGGTGTGTACTGCGCACTGGCCGAGAGCGCCGCGAGCATCAGCGCCTTCTGCTGGCTGCAGGAGAGCGGACTCGGCGGGACCGCCGTCGGTGCGAACAACTCGACCGATTTCCTCCGCTCGGTGTCGAGCGGGACGCTGTCGGTGTCGACCAGCCCGATTCACCGGGGCCGCCGCCAGCAGCTCTGGCAGGTCGACATCACCGATCAGACGGGCAGGCTCGTCGCGCAGTCGCGGGTCCGCCTGCAGAACATCGAGACACCCGCGGGCTGAGAATGCCGATCGGGCCCTCTCGCCGCGGCGAGAGGGCCCGGATCACGGGAACGATCGGTCAGCCGGCAGTGTCGGTCCGTTCGGGGCCGTCGCCGTCGGCGCGGGCGGCCTCGGCCAGCCGGAGCCGTTCGAGATAGGACAGTTCGGTGAGGGCGGTCCGCGCGTACACCTGCTGCTCGGTGACCGCCAGCTGAGTGCGCCCGCGGGTGTTGAAGGCGAAGAACCAGTTGATGATGGTGTTCAACCGGTTGCGGAAGCCCACCAGGTACACCAAGTGGAGTGCGAGCCAGCCGAGCCAGGCGATGTAACCCTCGCTCTCGAACTTCCACTTGGTTCCGGGGATCGGCACCTGCATCACGGCGCTGAAGCGTGAGACGGTGGCCATCGAGCCCTTGTCGAAGTAGCTGAAGGGCTTGCGCTGGTCGGGCGTCTGCCCCTTGCGGATCTCCGCGAGAATCGCGTCGGCGGCGTACCGGCCGCCCTGGATCGCGCCCTGCGCGACTCCGGGGACGCCGTCGACCGCCATCATGTCGCCCACGACGAAGACGTTGGGATGACCGGGGATCGTGAGGTCCGGTCCCACCTTCACCCGGCCCGCGCGGTCGAGTTCGGTGTCGGACTGATCGGCCAGCACCTTGCCGAGCGAACTGGCCTGCACACCGGCCGACCACACCTTGCACTGGCTCTCGATGCGCCGGGTGGTGCCGTCCTTCTCCTTGACGGTGAGACCGTCGTAATCGAGATCGGTCACCATCGCACCGAGTTGCACGTCCACGCCGAGGCGTTCGAGCCTGCGTCGCGCCTTCTCGCCGAGTTTGGGGCCGAAGGGCGGAAGAACGGCGGGCGAGGCGTCGAGAAGGATGACGTTCGCGTCGGTCGGATCGATGTTGCGGAACGCGCCGCGGAGCGTCTTGTCGCTCATCTCGGCGATCTGACCCGCCAGTTCCACACCGGTCGGGCCCGCACCGATCACGACGAAGGTCAGCAGCTTCTTCTGCTCGGCCGGATCGTTGGAGAGCTCGGCCTGCTCGAAGGCGCCGAGGATGCGGCCGCGCAGTTCCAGTGCGTGGTCGATGGTCTTCATGCCGGGTGCGTACTCGGCGAAATGATCGTTGCCGAAGTACGACTGGTCGGCCCCGGCGGCGATGATCAGGTCGTCGTAGGCGGTCTCGGTGACGCGCTCGAGCAACTGCGAGCGGACCACCTGGTTCTCGAGATCGATGTCGAACACCTCGCCCAGGAGGACCCGGGTGTTCTTCTGCTTCCGCAGCACCACCCGGGTGGCCGGGGCGATCTCGCCCTCGGCGATGATGCCGGTCGCGACCTGGTACAGCATCGGCTGAAACAGGTGATGGGTGGTCTTCGCGATCAGGGTCACGTCCACGTCGGCCTTCTTGAGGCGCTGTGCCGCGAACAGACCGCCGAAACCGGAGCCGATGATCACCACCTGTCGGCGGCGCCGCAGGCTGGTGGCTGGGCTGCTGGTCATTGAATGTCTCCTGGGTGGTGGGTTCACATGACGAGGTGAAGCGGATGCTCGGTGATGCCGGGCCCCTGACCGATCACGGTAGTCCGCGACGATCAGGCGGTCATCTCGACGGTGCCGGGGCCGCGCGCACGGTGCCGGGGTCCGGACGGTGCGACGGCTGCGGGCCGGCGGGTCCGGAGCCAATCGGCGCGGCAGATCTCGTACTCCACATCGTGACCGGTGAATCCGTCGTCGAACTGCTCGCGACGCAGGTGTTCGGCCGCCAGACGCATGCCGAGTTTCTGCATCACCCGCTGCGATCGCATGTTGTCCGGGTGAGTGCTGGCGAAGATCCGCTCGGTCCCGGTCTCGGTGAAGGCGACCGAGATCAGTGCGGACGCCGCCTCGGTCGCCAGTCCTCGGTGCCACGATTCGCGCCGCAGCCGGTAGCTGAGCTCCAGCTCCGGCACCGCCGAATGCCGGGGTGCCCGCAGCCAGACCCAACCGGTGAACAGCCGGGTTCGGCGGTCGAACGCGACCCAGAGGCCGGTTCCGCATTCGCGGAACTGCGCCTGGGATCGGGGGATGACCCAATCGGTGATCATCGCCGGCGCAGTGGCTTCGCCTCCGGTGACGAACTCCATCACCACCGGGTCGGCGTCCAGGCCGTGCAGCAGCGGTGCGTCGTGAGGTGCCACGGGGCGCAGCCGAAGTCGTCGAGTCCCGATGTCCACGTGGGGAGTGTATCGGCGACGACCGACATCGCGGCGCGACTTCGGGTCCGTCGGCGAGGCGCACCGACCGACCCGTCCCGGCGGGCCGGACTGTCGGAGGTGGGCGATAGGGTGCACGCATGCCCGACACACCGTTCGTCGTCGAGATTCAATTGCGCTGGGGTGACATGGACCCGCTCAGCCACATCAACAACGTGCAGTTCGCGCGGATCCTCGAGGAGGCTCGGGTCCGGGCCATGCACCTGTGGTTCCAGAAGGACGATCGGCGGTTCGGCTTCCTGATCGCGCGGCAGGAGATCGAGTTCGTCACTCCGCTCCTCTATCACCACGAATCGGCCAAGGTCGAGATCTGGATCTCACGGATCGGCGAGAAGTCGTTCGACTACGGCTACCGCGTCCGCGCCTGGGACGGCGAACTCGCTGCGCTCGCCGAGACCACCTGTGCCGTGGTGGATCTCGCGACCGGCCGACCCGCGCCGCTCCCGGAGGCGGTGCGTGCGGGGCTCGCCGAACACACCGGCGGGGAAGTGGAGTTCCGGCGGCGCCGCTGACACCGTCCCAGACGGCCGAGCAGTCCGGTAGCGCCAGTTGAGCAGAGGGGAGAGTCGCCAGTGCTGACCGTGCACCGCGCCGAGCAGGCGGGATGCCTCGTGGAGGCGCTCGCCGACACCCTGTCCCAGCCGCTGGCCGATCCCATGCGGACCGAGATCGTCGCGGTCCCCGAGCGCGGAGTGGAACGCTGGCTCCGGCAGCAGCTGTCGCTGCGGCTCGGCACCTCGTGCGGCGGCGACGGCATCGCCGCGAACATCGCCTTCGACTCGCCGTCGTTCCTGCTGCGTCAGGTGCTCGACGGCGTGTCGGACGATCCCGAGGCCGCCGAGAGCTGGTTCGCCGATCGTCTGCGATGGCCGGTGCTGCGGGTGGTGGACGGCCACATCGACGATCCCGTGCTCCGCGTTCTCGCCACACATCTCGGGACCGGAGACGCCCGCGCCGATCGCGGACGTCGGCTCTCGACCGCGTCGACCATCGCCGCACTGTTCACCTCGTACGGATGGCAGCGGCCGACGATGATCGCCGAGTGGGCCTCCGGCTCCGACACGGACGGTGCGGGAGGAGAACTCGCCGAGCATCTGCGGTGGCAGCCGTGGCTGTGGCGGCTGGTCCGCGAGGAGGTGGGGCATCCGCATCTGGCGGAGCAACTGCCGGTCGTGGTGGACCGTCTGCGCGCCGACGCGGACGCCGTCGACCTTCCCGAACGGCTCTCGTTGTTCGGGGCCACGCGGATCCCGCAGACGCTGCGAAGCGTGCTCGCGGCGCTGTCGGAGCGGCGCGAGGTGGGCTTGTATCTTCCGCATCCCTCGCCCGAACTGTGGTCGGCGGTCCAGACCGCGGGGCCGCAGCGGAGTGGACGGCTGCGCGCCGAACGCCGACCGGTGCGCGTGCGGCACCCATTGCTGGCGAGCCTGTCCCGGGACGTGCAGGAGCTCCAGGAGGTGCTGGCGCCCGCGGTCGGCGCCACCCGCCACCATTCCGCGGAACACCGTCGTCCCGCGACACTGCTGGGTGCGCTTCAGGACGGCATCAGGCGCGACGATCCCGGGCGCCCGGCCGAGGGCGAGGGACTCGACCCCGGTGCCGACGGCAGCGTCGAGGTGCACGCCTGCCACGGTCCGCAGCGCCAGGTGGAGGTGCTTCGCGACCGGCTTCTGCACCTGTTCGACGCCGACCCGACTCTGGAACCGCGCGATGTGCTCATCATGTGTCCCGACGTGGAGGCGTACGCACCGCTGATCGGCGGGGTCTTCGGGCAGTCGAGCCGCGTCGGCGACCATCCGGCCTTCTCGCTGCGCGTGCGGCTCGCCGATCGGGGCATCCGTGCGCAGAACGCGGTGCTCGACGTGCTCGCCCGCGTCCTCGACCTCGCGGCGGGCCGGGTCCGGGCCGGCGATCTGCTCGATCTGGCCGCGACGGAGCCGGTGCGCCGCCGGTTCGGCTTCACCGACGACGATGTCGACACGATCACCGGCTGGGTCCAGCGCTCAGGTATCCGGTGGGGCGTCGACGAGACCCAGCGGCGCCGATTCGGGCTCGGCGGTTTCCCCCAGGGCACCGTGCGGACCGGGCTCGACCGCATCCTGCTGGGCGTGGTCGCCGAGGAAGCGGAGAACGAGTGGCTCGCCACCGCTCTGCCACTGTCGGGAATCGATTCGACGGACACCGATCTCGCCGGAAGATTCGCCGAGTTCGCCGAGCGCCTGACCACACTGCTTGAGACCGTGTCCGAACCCCATGCCTCCGGTCAATGGCTGCGAACGATGATCCACGCCGCCGATCTGCTGACCCACACCGACTCGGAGACCGAGTGGCAGCGGGCGCAAGCCGTCGGCATGCTCACCGATGCGCTCTCGGTTCCCGAGGGAACCCCGGAGTCCGAACTCGAGCTCGCCGACATGCGCGATCTGATGGCGCAGCTGCTCATCGCGCGTCCGACGCGATCGAACTTCTGCACCGGCGAGCTGACCGTGTGCTCGATGGTGCCGATGCGCTCGGTGCCGCATCGGGTGATCGTGGTGCTCGGCATGGACAGCGGTCAATACCCGCGGGCCGGGGCCGTCGACGGCGACGACATCCTCCAGGTCGCGCCGATGGTGGGGGAACGGAATGTGCGCGACGAAGACCGCCAGGTGTTCCTCGACGCGATCTGTGCGGCGACCGAGCACCTGCTGGTGTTCTACACCGGCGCCGATGCGCTGACCGGTGCCCGGACGCCGCCGGCGGTGGTGGTCTCCGAGCTGCTCGACGCCCTGCGCGGGGTGCTCGGGGTCAGCGTCGGCGATCCGGTTCCGGTGCTGTACCGGCACACCCTGCACGCGTTCGACGAACGGAACTTCGTCGACGACGGTTCCGGGCCCTTCAGCTACGACGCGGCCCTGCTTCCGGGCGCCCGTGCTCTGAGCGCACTCACCCGATGCCGCGAGCGGGGACCCGCGCTGCCGGTGATCGCCGATGAGAGACTCCCGCGGGCGCCGGGCGATGCCGACGTCGACCTCGACGAGCTTATCAGCTTTCTGGCCGCACCGGTGGAGGGTCATGCACGGCAGCGTCTCGGCGTGGGGCTGCCCGAACAGGCCGACGAACATCGGGACGAACTCGCCGTGGAGTTGGACGGTCTCGAACGGTGGGGCGTGGGCAACCGCTACCTCGACGCGCTGCTCAGCGGTGCGGATCCGCACGCCGCGCAGGGAGCCGAACTGCGGCGCGGCAGTCTGCCGCCCTTCGCGTTCGGAACCAGAGAGTTCGGTCCCATCCGCGACAAGGCGCAGGCGGTGGCGACTGCCGCACACGGCTATCGTGACGATTCCGCCGACGCCGTCGACGTCCGCGTGGTGCTGCCCGACGGCCGCCGGGTGTACGGGACGGTCGGAGACGTCTTCGCCGGCAGGCTGGTGCCCGTCAGCTATTCGCGGCTCGGGCCCAAGCATCGCCTCGCGGCCTGGATCCGGTTGCTGGCGATCCGGGCCGGTTCCGACCGCGACGTCGCCGAAGCCGTCGTCGTCGGCAGTGCCTCCGGTCGGTACCCGTCGGCCAAGGTGAGTCGAATCCGCACCCCTGACGACGCAGGGGACCTGCTGGCGGTGCTCGTCGCCATCCGTGACGCGGGACTGACCGCGCCGATCGGCCTGACCCTCGATGCCGCGGTGGCCGCGGCGTCGGAGTTCGGCAGGTCGGGCGACCCGGCGAAGGCCCGGCGTCGAGCCGAGTGGGCGTACAAGAAGTCGTACGGCGATCAGAACCGGTACGCCGGGCTCGTCTTCCACGGGGATCCCGACGCGGCGGTCGGATTCGAGACGATGGCCGCGGCGGTGCCGCAGCCGGAGGCGCTGTCGTCCGTGGCGGGTCTGCTGCCCGGCGACGACGCGACCGACATGTACATCCGACTCGCCGCGGCCCTGTTCGGGTCGCTCCTGGCGCACGAGGAGGACCGATGACGGCACTCGGAAGCGACACCGCCTTCGATCTCACCGGACCGCTGCCCACCGGGACGCTGGTCCTCGAGGCCAGCGCGGGCACCGGCAAGACATACGCGATCGTCGCGCTGGCCGTGCGCTACATTGCCGGCGGCGTCCCGGTGTCGGAGTTGCTCATGGCGACGTTCTCGAACGCGGCCTCCGCCGAATTGCGGGACCGGACGCATTCTCGTCTCACCGAGTGCGTCGCCGCGCTGCACGATCGGGCCACCGCACGCACGTCCGGCGACGATCTGATCGCCTTCCTGGCCGACGCGGACGCCGACGAGGTCGCACGGCGGCGTCAACGGCTCGCGGACGCCCTGTCGGACTTCGACGCCGCCACGATGACGACCACCCACACCTTCTGCAATCGAATGCTCTCGGTCCTCGGCTTCCTCGGCGGCCGTCAGCAGCAGTTCCCGATCCTCGAGAACGTCGACGACATGGTCGCCGAGCTCGCGCGAGACGCTTACCTCGCGCGTTTCGCCGGCGACCCGGACTCGGCGCCCGGGTACGCCGAAGCCGAGCAGATCGCCGTCGCCGCGATCCGCGATCCCGCTGCGGCACTGGCTCCCGACCGGGAGGACGAGCGGACCGAGGAATCGGACCTGCGAGTGTGGATCGCTCAGCAGGCGCGCGCACACACGGCGCTGCGCAAGCGGCTGGCCAGGGTCCGCACTTACGACGATCTGCAGCAGGCGCTGTTCGAGATCGTCACCGACGCCGAGATCGGCGATGAGGCGTGCCGCCGGATCCGCGCACAGTTCTCGGCCGTGCTCATCGACGAGTTCCAGGACACCGATCCTCAGCAGTGGGAGATCGTCAGGCGATGCTTCCACGATCACCTGCCGCTGGTGCTGGTGGGCGATCCGAAGCAGTCGATCTACGCCTTCCGCGGCGCCGAGGTGCTGAGCTACCTGAACGCGGTCGAGGCGGCAGACGAGCGGCAGCGGCTGACCATGAACTGGCGTTCGGACGCCGCGGTGGTGGACGGGCTCGGCGCGCTCTTCGAGGGCGCGACGCTCGGTCACCGACAGATCGCCTATCAGCCGGTTCGGGCGCGCCGTTCCGGATCGCGGATCCACGGCGCGCCCGCGGTCCGTATCCGCGGATTCCTGCGCGGCGACTTCACCACCACGACGCAGGACGGCACCACTCCCTTGGTCGCCGAAGTCCGCGAGCGCGTCACCGACGACGTCGCCGACGACATCGCGGGTGTGCTGGGCGGCGACGTGACCATCGACGACGGCTACGGCGCCCGGTCGGTCGAACCCGGCGACATCGCTGTTCTGCTCCGCGCCAACCGCACGATCGCACCGCTGCAGCGTGCCCTCGCCGAACGGGGCATCGCCTCCGTCGTCACCTCGGGCACCTCCATCTTCGCCACACCCGCGGCCCGATACTGGTGGTACGTCCTGTCCGCCATCGATACGCCGTCCCGCCAGCCACGCGTGCGTCTGGCCGCGCTGACGCCGATCCTCGGACTGTCGGCCCAGACGCTGGAACGGCAGGGCGACACGGGTGTCGGCGCGCTGTCGGGACGGCTGGCCGAACTCGGTCGCGTCTTCGCCGACGGCGGGTTCGCGGCGATGGCCGCACGGCTCTTCGGCGAGTTCGGCACCGCGGAGCGATTGCTCGGCGTCGACGGAGGCGAGCGTCTGCTCACCGACGTGCTGCAGATCTCCGAACTGTGCAATCGGCATGTCACCGAGTCGTCGACCGGGATCGCCACGCTGGTCGACTGGCTCGGACGACAGATCGACGAGGGTTCGCAGTGGGGACAGCAGCGTGACGCGACGCGACGGCTCGACCGCGACACCGAGGCCGTCCAGATCATGACGGTCCACGCGAGCAAGGGACTCGAGTTCCCGATCGTCTACGTGCCGTTCGGCTGGGACGGCGCCAGCCACCCGAATCCGGCCACCTTCCTGTTCCACGAAGGCGATCGCCGCTATCTCGACGTCGGAGGGAAACAGGCGCGCGGCTATGCGCGCCGCGATCGGCAGTCCCGCTCCGAAGGCGCCGGTGAGGATCTTCGACTGCTCTACGTGGCCGCGACCCGAGCCCGCAGCCAGGTGGTCCTGTGGTGGGCGCCGAGCACGACGACCGCGCGCGGGGCCCTGCACCGGCTGCTCTTCACCGCCGACGAGCGTCGACTGGCCGCACGGTCCGGCGACCTGTCGCCGATTCCGGACACCGTGCCGATCCCGGCCGGGGACACCGAGTGCGTCGGCGCTCTGCGCGGCGTCGCAGCCGGGAACCCCTCGGTCGTCGTGGAACCGGCGGGTCGCCGCGGCCGCACCGAGTGGCGCCCTCCGTCCGACGCGGGCACGCCTCCGGAACTGAGCGTGGCACGGTTCACGAGAAACATCGATCAACGGTGGCGCCGAACGTCGTATTCGGCCATCGTGGCCGCGGCGCACGCGGCATTCCACGCCGAGACGCCCGGACCAGCCTCGCCGGTTCAGGCGGGGAGCGAACCCGAGGACGTGCTGCGGCCCGACGAGCCCGACGACGCGCGGGCGGAGGCCGGTGCGGTGTCCGGAGAAGTCGTGGGCCCACCGTCGCTGATGAACGGGCTGCCCTTCGGCGCCGGATTCGGAACCCTCGTCCACGAAGTACTCGAGCATGTGGACACCGCGGAGCCGGATATGGCGGCGCACGTGCGTCAGATGTGCGTGCAGGGCGCCGCGGCACGGGGAGTCGAGATCGACGTCGATGTTCTCGCCCGCGCGCTGATCGGGGTGCTCACCACACCTCTGGGATTCGGCGATCTGTGGAGCATCGAACCCGGCGCGCGACTGGCCGAGATGGACTTCGAACTGCCGTTGTCCGATACCGCCGGCGGGTTCGGCCTCGAGGAGGTCGGAGATCTGCTCGCGCGGCATCTGCCGGGCGACGATCCGCTGGCACCGTATGCGGAAATGGTCCGGACGGTCTCCGACGAGACCTTCACCGGCTATCTCACCGGCAGCATCGACTCGGTGCTGCGGACCGCCGAGAACCGATTCGTGGTCGTCGACTACAAGACCAACCGCCTGCGTCCGGGGGATCTGGCGGTCGAGGACTTCGGTGGCGAGGCGATGGCCGAGGAGATGATGTCCGCGCACTATCCGCTGCAGGCACTGCTGTATTCGGTGGCACTCCACCGCTATCTGCGCTGGCGGCTCGCCGGCTACGACCCCGCACGGCATCTGGGTCCGGTGCAGTATCACTTCGTGCGCGGGATGGCCGGTCCGCAGACTCCGCCCGGCTGCGGCGTCTTTCAATGGGACCTGCCGCCCGCCCTGATCGTCGAGATGTCGGAGCTCCTCGCCGGCCGAACGGAAGGAGTGGGGCGATGACCGACCCGTCCGCGACCGCCGGAGCACTGTCGGACCGCTGCGCGCCGCAGCGTGTGGCCTCGGGATCGGATCTGCTCACGACGTTCAACGCGGCGGGTGTGCTGAACGCCGCCGATGTGCACGTCGCCAGGCGCGTCGCAGCGCTGTGCGGCGGACCCGTCGACGAGCAGGTGCTCCTTGCCGCAGCGCTGGCGGTCCGTGCCGTCCGGACCGGTTCCACCTGCGTCGAGCTGGACAGGATCGCCGATCTCGCGGCGGCCGGTGACGACCAGACGCCGCTGCCGTGGCCCGCACCCGACGCGCTGCGTGCGGCGCTGGCCGCGTCGCCGCTGGTGATCGGCGGCGGCACCGGCCCACTGCGACCGCTCGCCCTCGCCGAATCGGCCGACGGCCCGCTGCTGTATCTGCGCAAATTCTTCCGGCAGGAACAGAGCATCCGGCAGATCCTCGACGCACGCGCCGCGAGCCGGCCCGCGGTCGACGCAGCCGTGCTGACGGCGGCGCTCGATGCGGCGTTCGGGGCCGGCGACACGAGCGGCTACGACCGCCAGCGTGCCGCCGCGGCGCTGGCGGCCACCTCGTGGACCACCGTCCTCGCAGGCGGTCCCGGTACCGGCAAGACGTACACGGTCGCTCGCATCCTGGCCGTGATGGAGACGCTGTCCGGCGGCGACCTCCGGATCGGGCTGTGCGCGCCCACCGGACGCGCCGCGGCCCAGTTGCAGACGGCGATCGGGGAGTACCGCCGCGAACACCAGACCCTGCGGAGTGACCCCGCCGCGGTGACCGTGCATCGCCTGCTCGGATCTCGGCCGGACGGAACGTTCGTCCGCGGGGCGGGCAACCGTCTGCCTTTCGACGTCGTGGTGGTCGACGAGACCTCGATGCTCCCGGTCACGATGATGTGCCGTCTGCTCGAATCGCTGCGCGCCGACACCCGGCTCATCCTCGTCGGCGATCCGCACCAGCTGGTGTCGGTGGAGGCGGGCGCGGTTCTCGCTGACCTCGTCGACCGGGATGTGACCGCCGGGGCCGGCGCCGTGCTTCCGGACGCGTTCACGGCTGTGTGCGATCTCGCGGCGGCCGACTTCGATTCGGCGGAGACCTCCGCACTGGCGCGCGGCGTCATCACGCTGCGCCGCGGACACCGCTACGGAGACCGCATCGGCGAGGTCGCCGAAGCGGTCAACGCCGGCGACGCGGACCGGGTGATCGAGCTCATCGGCCACGGCGCGCGGTCGGAGCATCCGGTCCGGCTGATCGATCCGGATGACGCCGACGTGGTGCGGACCGAAGCCGTGGGCTGGGCACGGAGCCTGCGCGAGGCGGCGCGGAGCGGCGACGCCCGCGGCGCCGTGGTGGCACTCCGGGGGCACCGCGTGCTGTGCGCGCACCGGGACGGTCCCTACGGGGTCGCGGGCTGGTCCAGACGGGTGATCGGCTGGATCAGCGACGACCTCGGCGGTGCGGCCGGAACGGGCCGCTGGTATCCGGGCGAACCGCTGCTGGTGACCGCGAACGACCGGACGCAGGACGTCTACAACGGCGATTCCGGAGTGGTGATCGACGATGCAGGCGGGCTCGCCGCGGTCTTCGAACGCGGTCATGAGATCAAGCGGCTTCACCCGAGTCAGCTCGCCGACGCGATTCCGGTCTACGCCATGACCATTCACCGGAGTCAGGGCAGCCAGTTCGGCACGGTCACCGTGATCCTCCCGCCCCCGGACGCGGAACTGCTGACGCGGGAGTTGCTCTACACGGCGATCACCCGCGCCGAGCGCGAGGTGAACATCGTCGGCACACCGGAATCCCTGCGCGCCGCCGTCGGCCGCCGGGTGGCGCGGGCGTCAGGGCTGCGCACCGATCTCGTCGAGGTCGTGTCGCCGGCCTGAGCCGGGAGTCAGGCGAGCTCGGCTCCGCCCGGAACGAGATCGCGCCGCAGATACGACTCCCACTGCAGAAACAGTCGCTGCGGATCGCGGGGGAGTGCTCCGAAGGCCTTCATCGACGCGCTGCGCGCGATCTCCGTCTTGTGCGAGACGATCGCGCGGATCTTGCTGCCGAGGCAGTCGTCGACGTCGACGGCGAGGTCGATCCGGTCGCTGGGCGTCCCGGACACGGGAAGATGCGAGTCCTCGGTGAGGTGCGGTTTCAACGTGGTCACGGTGGTCTCGGGAATGGTGATGAAGTAGAGCGAACGGACCTGCCAGGGCTCGCCCGCGTCGGGGCGGTAGGCGCCGATCGCCGCGGCGTCGGCCGCGGCGCACGTGAGCCGGTTGGCGTGGATGTGATCGGGGTGGCCGTACATGCCGTAGGCGTCATAGGTGACGAGGATGTGCGGCTTGATCTCCCGGATGTGTGCCACCAGAGCCGCGACCTGCTCGTCGAAGGGCGCTGAGACGAACGGAGTCGCGCCGGGCGCGGACTCGGGGACGAAACTGTCGGCGTAGCCGAGCATGATGGGCTCGCGAGACAGTCCCAGTTCGCGGGCGGCGTCGAGCAACTCGCCGTGGCGCGCGGTCCCGGGCACCCACGTGCATGTCACCAGCGAGACCTCGCCGCCGCGCCGGGCGTGTCGTGCCATGGTGCCGCCGGTCCACAACGACTCGTCGTCGGGATGAGCGTGGACGAACAGAGCACGTGGAACCCCAGACACGCCCTTCACAGTACGCGCAGCCGCCCCGGTACACTCAGCGGCGCGAAATCAGCTCAACGATGAGGAGTTACGCGGTGACCTCGCAGGTGTACGAGTTCCAAGCCCAGGCACGCCAACTGCTGGATCTGATGGTTCATTCGATCTATTCGAACAAGGACAGCTTTCTTCGCGAACTGATCTCCAACGCGTCGGACGCGGTCGACAAGCTCCGCTTGGAAGGCTTGCGCGACAAGGACCTCGACGTCGACATCTCCGATCTGCACATCCGGCTGACCCCGGACGCCTCCGCTCGGACGCTGACCGTGTCCGACAACGGCATCGGCATGTCGCGCGAGGAGGTCGTCGACCTGATCGGAACCGTGGCGAAGTCGGGCACCGATGAACTGCGCCGGAAGCTCGCCGAGACCGACGCCAAGGACGCCGGGGAACTGATCGGCCAGTTCGGCATCGGCTTCTACTCGGTGTTCATGGTCGCCGATCGCGTCGAACTGGTCACGCGCAAGGCCGGCGAGACCGTCGGAACGCGCTGGGAGTCGACCGGCGACGGGACCTACACCCTCGACGAGGCCCCCGACGCTCCGCAGGGCACGTCGATCACCCTCACCCTCAAGGCCGTCGACGAGGAGAACGCGGTCCACGACTACGCCGACCAGAACGTGCTGCGCGCTCTGGTCAAGAAGTACTCCGACTTCATCTCCTGGCCGATCCGCATGCGGGTGACCAAGCAGGTGCCTGCCGCCGAGGAAGGCGGCGAGCCCACGACCGAAGAGGTCGACGAGACCCTGAACTCGCAGAAGGCGCTGTGGGCGAAGTCGCCCGGCGAGGTGTCCGAGGAGGAGTACGCCGAGTTCTACCGTCACATCTCGCACGCCTGGGACGAGCCCCTCGAGACCATCTCGCTGCACGCCGAGGGCACGTTCGAGTACCAGGCCCTGCTCTTCATCCCGTCGCAGGCGCCGTTCGATCTGTTCATGCGCGAGCGCACCAGCGGCATCCACCTGTATGTCAAGCGCGTGTTCATCATGGACGACGCCGCCGAGTTGATGCCCGAGTATCTGCGGTTCGTCCAGGGCGTGGTCGACGCCGCGGATCTGTCGCTGAACGTCTCGCGCGAGATTCTGCAGCAGGACCGTCAGATCCGCGCCATCCGGCGACGTCTGGTGAAGAAGGTCATCTCGTCGGTCCAGGAACTGCAGGACCGTCGTCCGGAGGACTACCAGACCTTCTGGAGCAATTTCGGCCGCGTCTTCAAGGAAGGTCTGATCAACGACCACGACAACGCGAAGGCGATCCTCAAGGCGTCGGTGTTCGGGTCCACCCACAGTGAGACCGAGCCGACCACACTGGTCGACTACCTCTCGCGGTGCAAGCCCGATCAGGACGTGATCTACTACATGACCGGCGAGTCGCGGACGCAGATCGAGCGGTCGCCGCACCTGGAGGCCTTCCGCGCGAAGGGCATCGAGGTGCTGCTGCTGTCCGATCCGGTGGACGAGGTCTGGGTCTCCTCCGGTCTCGACTTCGAAGGCAAGCAACTGGTGTCGGTGGCCAAGGGCGTCGTCGACCTGGATGACGCCGACGCGGACGCCGACGGCGAGG
The DNA here is from genome assembly GCF_039531975.1 of Gordonia cholesterolivorans. Lineage (NCBI taxonomy): Bacteria > Bacillati > Actinomycetota > Actinomycetes > Mycobacteriales > Gordoniaceae > Gordonia > Gordonia cholesterolivorans. The sequence goes on from NZ_BAAARB010000012.1 coordinate 70,004, forward strand.
AGAAGTCGAAGCGCGACGAGGAGTTCGCACCGCTGCTGTCCTGGCTCGCCGAGACGCTCGCGGACGACGTCTCGGAGGCGCGGCTGAGTTCGCGGCTGACCGAGTCGGCGGCGTGCCTGGTCGGGGACACTTTCTCGATGACCCCGCAGTTGGAGAAGCTGTATCGGGCGTCGGGCCAGCCGGTGCCCAAGTCGAAGCGGATCCTGGAGCTGAATCCGGACAACGCCCTCGTCACGGCCCTGCGGAGCAAGTTCGACGCGGACGGCGACGATCACACGGCTCTCGAACCGACCGCCAAGCTGCTGTACGCGACGGCGGTGCTCGCCGAGGGCGGAGATCTCGACGATCCGGCGGAGGTCGCGAGGCTGTTGGCCGACACGCTCACCAGAGACCTCGGCTGACCCGGTGGGGATCCTCACGCGGCTGGCGATCCTGATCGGGTCGATCTCCTGGCTGCCGCGGTACCTCCCGTGGATCGTGAAGGCGGACACCGTGCTTCAGAAGGTCTCGCGCGGCCGAGTGGATCTGCTGCGGATCGCCGGACTGCCCGGGATCACCATCACGGTGCGCGGCCGCAAGAGCGGAGTGCTGCACTCGACGCCGGTGCTCGCGGCGCCCGACGGCGAGGACTGGATCGTCGCCGGCTCGTACTTCGGGGGACCGCGGACGCCTGCGTGGGTCTACAACATCCGGGCCGCCGATTCGTTCGACGTCGAGGTTCACGGGGCGGCGACGCGGATGTCAGCGACCGAGCTCTCCGGCGTCGAGCGCGCCGCCGCGTGGGACCGGCTGCTCGGCGTGTGGCCGAACTTCACGTTGTACGAGAAGCGCACGACCCGGGTGATTCCGCTGTTCCGCCTGCACCGCGTGAGCTGACCGTCGTCGCCGGGCCGTCCGCCGGCCGCTCCTGAACGACGACTTGTTCACAACCCTCCGAAACAGCAGTGGTCCCCGACGGATTCGTTCCGTCGGGGACCACTGCTGTTTCGTGTTGTTCGGGCCGTCAGCCGACGCCGAGCACCGCGACCGGAGAGTTTCCGAGTTGCAGGCTCAGGCGCTCGTTGGCGCTCTGGTTCATCCGCGCGGCGATCCGGCGAATGTACGCGTGAAAGGTGGACGCAAAGGTCGAACCTGTGCTGTTTCGCATGGTGGAGACCTCCTTCGTTCTTTGCAGTCCATACCTTTGTAACCTCCGCGCAAGGTGAAGTCAAGCGTTATTCGGGTCGCGTTAACCTTTCGTTCACCTAATCAAGGTTGCGGTCAACGGCTCAGTCGAGCAATGCGGCGAGGCGTTCCACCTCGGCCACGGTGCCGGGGGAGACGAGCATCGTGGTGACCCCGGCGCGCTCCCAGACAGCCATCTGTTCGCGTACGTGGGCCTCGTCGCCGACGATCGCCGAATCGTCCACGACCGCGTCCGGGATGATCGCCGCGGCCTCCTCCTTGCGGCCGGACCGGAACAGCGCGGTGACCTCGTCGACTACCTCGGCGTAGCCCATTCGGCGGTAGACCTCCGCATGGAAGTTGGTGTCCTCGCTGCCCATACCGCCCATGTACAGCGCGAGGAAGGGCTTGATCGCGGAGTAGGCGGCGGCGACGTCGTCGGTGAGGACGAGCTGCGCCACCGCGGCGATCTCGAACGTCTCGCGGGTGTGGCGGGCGCCGGGTCGGGCGAACCCCTCGTCGAGCCAGGCGTTGTACTGGTCGGCCATCCGGGGTGTGAAGAACAGCGGAAGCCAGCCGTCGGCGATCTCGGCGGCCAGGGCGATGTTCTTGGGGCCCTCCGCGCCGAGGTGGACCGGGATGTCCCGGCGCAGCGGATGCACGATCGACTTCAGGGGTTTTCCGAGGCCGGTCGCCGACTCGTCGGACAGCGGGAGCGGATAATGCGGTCCGGGACTGGTCACCGGTGCCTCCCGCGCCCACACCTGGCGCATGATGTCGACGTACTCCCTGGTGCGTGCCAGCGGCTTCGCGAATCGCTGGCCGTACCAGCCCTCGACCACCTGCGGGCCGGAGACGCCGAGACCGACGATGTGCCTGCCGCCCGAGAGGTGGTCGAGAGTCAGGGCCGCCATCGCACACGCGGTGGGCGTGCGGGCCGACAGCTGAAGCACGGACGTGCCGAGTCTGAGGCGTTCGGTGTCGCTCCCGTACCAGGCGAGGGGAGTGTAGGCGTCCGAACCCCAGGCCTCCGCCGTATAGACGGAGTCGAAGCCCGCCCGTTCGGCGGCCTGAACGAGTTCGCGGTGGTTCGTGGGCGGCTGGGCGCCCCAGTATCCGAGTTGCAGACCGAGTTTCATCCCTCGAGGCTAACGGGGCAGTCGCGGGCGAGGCCCGCCATCGGGGGGCTGAACTGAGATCCGTCGGGGCAGCGGTGCCGGAGGGCGGATCACCCTCGGACGCCGCTGACCCGACGGATCTCGGCCTGGTCAGTCGGTCAGCGGTGCAGGTCGAACCGGTCCGCGTCCATCACCTGCGTCCACGCGGCGACGAAGTCGTCGACGAACTTGGCTTCGGCGTCGTCGGCCCCGTACACCTCGGCCAGCGCCCGGAGCTGGGCGTTGGCTCCGAAGACGAGGTCGGCGCGCGTGGCCGTCCACCTCGTCTCTCCGGTGGCGAGGTCGGCGCCGACGAAAGTGCCGTCGCCGGCGTCGGTCCACTCTGTCTCCATATCGAGGATGTTGACGAAGAAGTCGTTCGTCAACGTCTCGGGACGGTCGGTCAGCACCCCGTGCTGCGATCGTCCGTGATTGGCGCCGAGCACACGCAGACCGCCGACCAGCACCGCCATCTGCGGGGCGCTGAGCTGAAGCAGCTGCGCGCGGTCGACCAGCAGGTACTCCGCCGGGATCGGCGCGTCGGCGGCGAGGTAGTTGCGGAAACCATCCCAGCGGGGCTCCATCACCTTGAACGACTCGACGTCGGTGTTCTCCTGCGTGGCGTCGGTGCGGCCGAGTGAGACCGGCACCTGAACCGTGTGGCCGGCCGCACCCGCGGCCTTCTCGATCGCCGCGGCCCCGCCGAGGACGATCACGTCCGCCACCGAGACCTGCTTGACGCCGGACCCGGCGTTGAACTCCTGGGCGATCCCCTCCAGGACGGGGAGCACTTCGTCGAGCTCGGCGGGCTCATTGACGGTCCAGTGGCGCTGCGGCTCGAGACGGAGACGACCGCCGTTGGCGCCGCCGCGCTTGTCGCTGCCGCGGAACGACGCCGCAGCCGCCCACGCCGTCTTGACCAGCTGAGACACGGTCAGGCCCGAATCGAGGATCCGCTCCTTGAGCGCCTGGGCGTCGGCGTCGTCGATCTGCTCGTAGTCCGCTACGGGGACCGGGTCCTGCCAGACCAGGGTCTCCGACGGGACCTCGTCGCCGAGGTAACGGGGAAGCGGGCCCATGTCCCGGTGCGTCAACTTGAACCACGCGCGTGCGAAGGCGTCGGCGAACTCGTTCGGGTTCTCCAGGAAGCGGCGCGAGATCTTGCCGTACACCGGGTCCTCGCGCAGGGCGATGTCGGTGGTCAGCATCATGGGCTGATGCCGCTTGTCGGGATCCTGCGGGTCGGGGACGCTGGTGGAACCGGCGTTGTCCTTGGGCCGCCACTGGATGGCTCCGCCCGGACCGGTGTACGTCTCCCACTCGTAGCCGAAGAGGGTCCAGAAGAAGTTGTTGTCCCAGGTGATCGGCGTGCTGTTCCACGCTCCCTCGAGCCCGGAGCTGATGGCGTCGGCACCCGAGCCGGTGCCGTAGGTGCTCTTCCAGCCCAGCCCCATGTTCTCCATCGGAGCGTCCTCGGGCAGCGGTCCGACATGGTCGGCCGGACCCGCGCCGTGCGTCTTCCCGAAAGTGTGACCGCCGGCGATCAGGGCGACCGTCTCCTCGTCGTTCATCGCCATCCGGCCGAAGGTCTCGCGGATGTCGACGGCGGCCTTGAGCGGATCCGGATTCCCGTTGGGGCCTTCGGGATTGACGTAGATGAGGCCCATCTGGACGGCGGCGAGCGGATTCTCGAGGTCGCGGTCGCCGGTGTAGCGTTCGTCGTCGAGCCAGGTGGTCTCCGGTCCCCAGTAGATCTCCTCCGGTTCCCACTTCTCGGTGCGGCCACCGGCGAACCCGAAGGTCTTGAAGCCCATCGATTCGAGGGCCACGTTGCCGGCGAAGATGATGAGGTCGCCCCACGACAGCGCGGAGCCGTACTTCTTCTTGATCGGCCACAGCAGTCGGCGTGCTTTGTCGAGGCCCGCGTTGTCGGGCCAACTGTTGAGGGGCGCGAACCGCTGCATGCCGTGGCCGGCGCCGCCGCGACCGTCGGCGACGCGGTATGTGCCGGCCGAATGCCAGGCCATCCGGATGAACAGCGGGCCGTAGTGGCCGTAGTCGGCGGGCCACCATGCCTTCGAATCGCGCATGAGCGCCTCGATGTCGCGGCGGACCGCGGTGAGGTCGAGGGATTCGAAGGCCGCGGCGTAGTCGAAGTCGGCGCCCATCGGGTCGCCCTCGGCCGGGTTCTCGGCGAGGAGCTTGAGATTCAACTGCTTCGGCCACCAGTCACGGTTGCCGCCGCCTTCGGCAGGGGCTGCCATCGCGGCCGCGTGGACCGGACATCCTGATGCGTTCTGAACGGGCTGTGGGTCGGACACTGCGGTTCCTTTCGGTGGGTGAAACTCCGGGGTGGCGATCAGTGAGCTGAACTGTCAGGACGACCGGAGTCGCCCGGAACGTCCTCGGCGGCGAGACAGTCGGGGCAGACGCCCCAGTAGATGACCTCGGCCTCGTCGATCTGGAAGCCGTGGTCGGTGGCCGCCTGCAGACACGGGGCTTCACCGACCGCGCAGTCGACGTCGCGGACGTCTCCGCATACCCGGCAGACCAGGTGGTGATGGTTGTCCGCGATCCGCGTCTCGTAGAGCCAGACGTGTCCCGACGGCTGGATCCGCCGGATCAGGCCGGCGTCGGTCAACGCGTGGAGGACGTCGTACACCGCTTGCCGCGAGACGCCGGGCAGTTCTTCGCGAACCGTCGTCAGAACGGTCTCGGTCTCGGCATGCGGATGCGCGTCCACGGCCGCCAACACGGCCAGTCTGGGCCGGGTGACTCTCAGCCCGGATCGCCGGATGACGGTGGAGTAGTCGGTGGCCATGCGCCCACTCTACGGCTTTTCTGGACTAAATCCAGTTTTCTCGAAATCTGCCACGGTGATGACGGCGTCACTCGACACGGACGAGCCCGCCGACCTGGTCAGAAAGGCCCGAGGGACGGCACGCATCATCGTGTCGATGACCTCGCGGCTCACGCCGGCGGCGAGAAGATCTGGAATCACGCGTCCGGTCACCTGGAAGTAGTCCCAGTCCGGCGCGGCCTCGGCCAGGCTCGCAGGTTCGAACCAGTCACTGAAGCAGAAGGCGTCCTGCGACAGCATGATCCGGTCTGAGTACCCGCGCTCGATCAGAGCGAGAAGCGTGCGCATACGGTCGGCGTACGGCAGGAGGACGTCGACGCCGAATCGATCGAGTCCGAGCAGCGAGCCGGCATCGGCCAGCCTCATGAGGTAGTCCAGATCCGTGGTGTCACCGCAATGCGACATCCGGACCCGGCTCAGATCGACGCCCTCTTCGGCCAGGACCCGCTGGGCCACCAGTCCGGATGCGGTGTGCGGGTTCGTGTGAACCACCACCGGCGCGCCTGTCTCGACAGCCGCCCGTCCCACGGCCCGCATCACGCGCTCGACGCCCGTGCTCAATCCCTCGGATTCGATCGCGCAGTAAAGGAACCCGGCCCTGATCGCGCTGCGGCCGATGCCGACTGTCAGGTCACGGACGAACCGGCGCTCGAGCGGGTCCGGCGCGTCGAAACCGAGTCCGGGTCCGGTGTAATGGAACTGAAAAGGCAGATCGTGATAGGTGTACAGGCCGGTGGCCAGCACGATGTTGAGGTCCACGCGGTCGGCTACGGCGGCGATCCGCTCCACGTTGCGGCCGAGCCCGGGCACCGAGACATCCATCAGTGTGTCGATGCCCGAGGCCTTGAGTCGGGTCAGCGTGGCGACCGCCGCATCGATCTGGGCCTGCTCGTCCCAATCCGGCAGGAAGTTGACGCGGTAGTCGTCGTTCACGACGAAGATGTGTTCGTGGGAGAGCACGTTGCCCAGGCGGTCCGCGTCGATCGGACCGGCCGCGGTTTCGATGCTCTCCATGGCGCCTCTCACAGAAATGGGCACCGTAGCGGCGCCCGCGATCATTGCCAACCTAGCCGCAGGAGACGCGCCTTGGCGCCGTAACCGCAGAAGCCGTCCCACCGCACTGCTCATGGTTCGCAGATCGGGCCCCGACCTGCGGACTTCTCAGCGTCTGCTCAGTGAGCGGAGCCGAAGATGGTCAGTATGCCGAAGCCCTCGATGACCGTCGGAGTCCTACTGCTGCTCACGACCGCCGCTCTCGGTGCGGTCGTCTACGACGTCCACGGCCCGCTCGCCGCCGACCGGAGCGTGTGGGAGTGGACGCTCGCACAGCGTTCCGGAACCGCGACCGGCGTCGCCGTGTTTCTCTCCACCGTTCTCAGCCCTGTCGGAACCATCGTGCTCGGCGCGGTGGCCGCGATGGTCCTGTGGCGCCGAGACGGCGGCGTCGAGCGAGCCGCGGCCCTGCTCTCGACGGTCGTGGCCGCGGCCGCCGTCGCGGAGGTGTTCAAGATCGCGGTGCATCGGACCCGGCCTCCGGTCGCCTGGCAACTCGAGGCCCACGAGACCGCTGGGTCGTTCCCGTCCGGACACACCACCGGCACCGCGGCGCTCGCGTTCGGGCTGGTCGCGGTCACCGCGGCGTCGGCGTCCGCCGCGACCAGAGTCGTCGCGGCGTGCGGAGCGCTGGCCGTGGCGCTCGCGGCCGCCGCATCCCGGCTCTACCTCGGAATGCATTGGATCACCGATGTGACCGCAGGCATTCTGGTCGGGGCAGCCGCCGCGCTGATCGTTCCGCCGCTGGTGCACGCCGTGCTGCGGCATGCGCCGCTGCATGCGAGGTCATGACCTAGGCTGTTCCCATGTTGAGCCCGGGCCAGTACTTCGCCAACTACTTGATCGAGCGAAGACTCGGGGTCGGCGGCATGGGGGAGGTGTACCTGGTCGCACATCCGCGGCTCCCCCGGGAAGATGCGCTCAAGGTGCTGCCCGCCGAGCTGACCGGTGACCCCACCTATCGGGCCCGGTTCATCCGTGAGGCCGATCTGGCGTCCCAACTCGATCACCCGGGCATCGTGAGCGTGTACGACCGCGGTGAGTTCGAGGGGCAGCTCTGGATCGCGATGAAGTACGTCCCCGGGGCGGACGGCGACGCCCTGCTCCAGCAGTCGGGACCGCTCGACCCGGCGACGGTCTGCGAGATGATCGGCGCCGTCGCGGACGCTCTCGACTACGCGCACTCGCGGGGAATGCTGCACCGCGACGTCAAGCCCGCGAACATTCTGGTGGACGACTCGACCGCGGCGCACCGCAAGGTGTATCTCACCGACTTCGGAATCGCTCGCACCACCACAAGCGACACCGCGCTGACAGCGGCGAACCTGACGGTGGGGTCGATCCAGTACTGCTCACCGGAGCAGTTGCGCGGGGCCGCACTCGACGGACGCACCGACCAATACGCGCTCGCCTGTACCGCATTCCGGCTCCTGACCGGCCGAGCGCCGTTCCCGCTCGCGAAACCGACCGACATCATCAACGCTCATCTCCATGCTCCGGCCCCGAGCGCCACCGCGGTTCTGCCCACTCTGGCACCCGCCGTCGACCTGGTCCTCGCACGGGCGATGGACAAGGACCCCGCCCGCAGGTACCGGACGTGCCGAGAGTTCGCAGACGAATTGGACGGGGCGCTGCGCAGACCGGGCTTCACACCGCAGGCGGCGACGCCGCACGCTCCGGCGGCGTACGCGCCGACGATGATCAATCCGGCTCCGACCCCACCGCACAGCGGGGCACAGCCCACCGCGCCCCTCGCGCCGCAGTCGCCGCCGGCGCAGCAGGGCCCGTCGCCGGCGCAGCCCTACCCGCAGCGTCCCCGAATCGGCGCCTTCGGCCCGCCCCCGGTACCGCAATCTCCGGTACCGCAGCCCCCGGCACAACAGCCACCTCATTTCGGGCCGCCGCCCGGAGACTTCGGCCGGCAGCAGCCCTACGGTGCGCCCGGGTATCCGCCCGAGCCGACGGACACCGGCAGGCGGAAAGCCGTGATCGTGGCGGCGGTAGTGCTGGTCGTCCTCGCGGCGATCGCGGTCGCCGGATTCTTCGTCTTCCGCGGCGACGACGGTCCCGACACCGCGGCCGGGACATCTACCGTGCCGTCCACTCCCGAGTCGACGTCGTCGCCGGTGAGTACCTCGGCTCCCTCGACCACTGCCGGCGGGCCCGCGGTGGTCGCCGGCGTTCCGACGCTGTGTGCGGGCGGGGTCACGACGCAGTCGTCGTCCGCGTCCAGAGTCGGGACCGGACCGATCTCCATTCCGTCGAACGACCTTCCGGTCAGCGGCTGGGATCCCGACAACATCTCGCAGATCCCGTTCGCGGTGACGGCCAACGGCATCAAAGCCTCACGCCCGGCCGGCACGTCGGGGTGGATGGCGCAGATCGCCGTCGGCACGCTGCCCGCATCCTTCCGCGATCGCACGGAGCCCATCGCCAGGAAACTGGTGGAGTGTCTGTCGTCGAGTTCGGGGTACTCGGGAGTCGACGCCTCACCGGCCCGGATCGAGGACGTGCGCAACGACCGGCTCGACAACAAGATCACCGAGTACACGCTGATCCGGGCTCGCATCGACGTCCGCAATCAGCGCTCCGGTGTGCTCGGTGACGATGTCACGGTGGTCGTCGTGAACAGTTCTCCGATGACCTTCGCCTTCGGAGTGAGTCCGATCAACGATGCGACCACCAGGGCCGAAGTCGACAAGGCGATCGTGAATCTCCGCGTGCAGACCGGGAATTGATCGGCGCGAGTCAGAGCAGCTGCCAGGCCAGGGCGGCGCCGAGCGCACCCGAGGCGTTGAGAGTCCAGTGCAGGACGATCGGGGCGAGCAGATTGGCCGTTCGGAAGCGCAGCCAGCCGAGGATCCATCCGGCCGCGGAGGTCGCGACCACCGCGCCGACCACGCCGGCGACGGCGGCTCCGACGCCGGCGCCGATCGCATCGGTGACACCGGCGTTCCCCGCCGAGAGTCCGAGCGACGAGGCGATGTGCCACAAACCGAACAGGGCCGCGCCGGCGATCAGGGTGAGCCGCCGGCTCATCACTCGCCGCAACGATCCCTGCAGCACACCGCGGAACAACAGTTCCTCGGGAATCACGGTCTGCACGGGAATCCACACAAGAGCGGCGAGCAGCGCGTCACGCGCGGACGAGTAGCGGTCGTTCAGGAAGAACGTCCGGGTCCAGGGGATGGCGACGCCGGCACCGACCACCACGACGACCGCGACCACGACGATCGCCGACCACCGGAACCCGTACTTGAGCTCCGAGGAGCTGATGCCCATCTCCGACCACGCCAGGCCCCGCATCCGCGCGAGGAGCACCACCGCGACCGCGCCCACCGGAACCGCGAGGAGCCCCGGCCAATGCCCGGCGAAATGCGCCAGGGCGTTGACCGTGATCAATGCCGCGACCACGACGCCGACGATCGCCCAGTCTCGATGGTTGCGCGCCTGGCTCACTCGGCCTCCGGTCTGACGATTCTTCGAGCATCCCCCGCCACCTGAGCTATCTGACATGCGGCAGTGTGGGAACCACCGAACAATACCCGGACCGGGCCCCTCCCGGAGCGTCCACGCGATCCGGTCCGGGTAGGGGACAATGTGCTCCATGTCTGCCGACCGCCCCACTACCGCGCCCGCCGACAGTCACGACGTCATCAGAGTCGGTGGCGCGCGGGTCAACAACCTCAAAGACGTCAGCGTCGAACTGCCGAAGCGCAGGCTCACCGCCTTCACCGGAGTCTCCGGGTCCGGAAAGAGCTCGCTCGTCTTCGGCACCATCGCAGCCGAGTCGCAACGGCTGATCAACGAGACCTACAGCGCGTTCGTCCAGGGATTCATGCCGACGCTGGCCCGCCCGGACGTCGATGTGCTCGACGGCATCACCACTGCCATCATCGTCGACCAGGAGCGGATCGGTGCGAATCCGCGGTCGACGGTCGGCACCGTCACCGACGCCAACGCGATGCTGCGGATCCTGTTCAGCAAGCTCGGCGATCCCCACGTGGGCAGCCCCAACGCGTACTCGTTCAACGTCCCGACCGTGTCGGGCGGCGGTGCGATCAAAGTCCAGCGAGGCAAGCAGACCAAGGCGGTCAGACGGTCCTTCGAGCAACTCGGAGGGATGTGCCCGCGATGCGAGGGGATGGGAACGGTCTCCGACATCGACCTGAGCGAGATCTACGACGCGGACAAGTCGCTGTCCGGCGGAGCGCTCAAGGTGCCCGGCTACAGCATGGACGGCTGGTACGGCCGCATCTTCGCGGGCAGCGGCTACTTCGACATGGACAAGCCCGTCGGCCGGTTCTCCGATCGCGAACGCGATGATCTGCTCTATCGCGAGGCCACCAAGATCAAGGTCGAGGGCATCAACCTCACCTACGAGGGCATCATCCCGAAGATCACCAAATCGATGCTGTCCAAGGACATCGACTCTGTGCAGCCGCATGTGCGGGCCTTCATCGAACGCGCGGTCACGTCCACGACCTGCCCGGAGTGCGACGGCACCCGACTGGCCGAGCACGCCCGGAACTCCCGGATCGGCGGAGTCAGCATCGCCGACGCATGCCGGATGCAGATCTCCGACCTCGCGGACTGGGTGGCGGGGCTCGACGAGCCGACGGTGGCACCGCTGGTCGAGAAGCTCCATGCGGCACTCGAGTCGTTCGTCGAGATCGGCCTGGGCTACCTGTCCCTGGAACGGCCCACCGGAACACTGTCGGGCGGGGAGGCTCAGCGCACCAAGATGGTCCGCCACCTCGGATCATCGCTCACCGACATCACCTACGTCTTCGACGAACCCACCGTGGGACTGCATCCGCACGACATCGCCAGGATGAACGCCCTGCTGCTGCGACTGCGCGACAAGGGGAACACGGTCCTGGTGGTGGAGCACAAACCCGAGGCCATCGTGATCGCCGACCACGTGGTCGACCTCGGGCCGGGCGCCGGATCGCTGGGCGGAGAGATCTGCTTCGAGGGCACCGTCGAGCAATTGGCGGCCTCGGACACCTTGACCGGGCGTCATCTCCACGACCGCGCGCGGCTCAAGGACAGTGTGCGGACCCCGTCGGGATTCTTGGAGATCCGAGACGCCACCACCAACAATCTGCGCCACGTGGACGTCGACATCCCGCTCGGCGTACTCGCCGTCATCACCGGTGTCGCGGGGTCGGGCAAGAGCTCCCTGATCCACGGCTCGCTGCCCGCCGACGCCGACGCGGTGTCGATCGACCAGACGGCGATCCGCGGCTCCCGGCGGAGCAACCCGGCGACCTACACCGGTCTGCTCGACGCCATCCGGAAGACCTTCGCGAAGGTCAACGGAGTCAAACCCGCTCTGTTCAGCCCCAACTCCGACGGCGCGTGCCCGAACTGCAAAGGCGCGGGCGTGATCTACACCGATCTCGCCACGATGGCCGGCGTGGCGACGCCGTGCGAAGTCTGCGAGGGGAAGCGGTTCGACGCCGCGGTGCTCGACTACCGGGTCGACGGCCGGGACATCAGCGAGGTGCTGGCGATGTCGGTGGACACGGCGTTGGAGTTCTTCGACGACGGTGACGCACGCACGCCGGCAGCCCACAAGATCCTCAAGCGTCTCTCCGACGTCGGACTGGGCTATCTGACCCTCGGCCAGCCGCTCACCACGCTCTCGGGAGGCGAGCGCCAGCGCATCAAGCTCGCGATCGCGATGACTGAGAAGGCCGGCGTATACATCCTCGACGAACCGACGACCGGACTGCATCTGGCCGACGTCGAACAACTGCTCGGGTTACTCGACGCCCTGGTGGAGGCGGGGCGCTCGGTGATCGTGATCGAGCATCACCAGGCGGTCATGGCGCACGCCGACTGGATCGTCGACATCGGTCCGGGCGCGGGTGACGACGGCGGCCGCGTGGTCTTCGAGGGAACGCCGCGCGACCTCGTCGCATCGGCTTCCACCCTCACCGGCCGGCACCTGGCCGAGTACGTGGGCGCGGGTACCGGCGCCGACTGAACCCGGTGTCGGAGGCTCCCGCGCTACGTCGCGGGCCGGTGGACGGCCGGTCCCTGCTCCACGTGCATCCGGGCCGCCGACAGACTGCCTCGCGCCTCGAAGGTGCGCTCGTATCCGGTGGAACTGATGCGCCAGCCGTCGGGTGTCCGCCGGTAGGCGTCGCGGTAGAACGCGGCTCCGATGATGATGACGTCGTACTCCGGAACGATGACGCGGTCCTGCAGGTACCAGCTGCCGGTGGCGGTGTCGCCGTCGGTTTCGATGATCGGATGGTCGACGCGATGCTCGGTCACCATGGTCGGAGCCATGATCGTGCTCAGATGTGCGACCAGAGAGGCTCGGTCGTCGAAGGTCAGCGGCCGGCCGTTCACCTGCGATCCGTATTCGGCGTGCACGTCGTCGGTGAGCGTGTCGGCCAGCGCCGACCAGTCCTTCGTGTCGACGGCTCGCAGGTAGCGGTACTTCACGGTCTCGATGGCGCGCAGATCGTCGGCGGTGGTGATCGTCATGGGGGAGTCCTAGGGGCTGTCGGCGGGAGGTCGTCGGCCGGTGATGGGGCGGGCGGTCAGAGATCGGGGAGCGGCATCACCATGTTGGGGGCGATGAGACCGCCGTCCACCTCGATGGTCTTGCCGGTCATGTACGCCGAGCCGTCGCCTGCCAGGAACACCGCGGCGGCGGCGATGTCGTCCGGCACACCCAGTCGGCGCAGCGGGGTGCGGCTGACGATCTCCTCGCGGATCGCGTCGTCTTCGGCGACGTAACCGAGCGCGGGTGTGTTGATGGTGCCGGGTGCGATGGCGTTCATCCGAATGCGCGGCGACAGGTCCTGCGCGGCCATCCGGGTGTAGTGCGCGAGGGCCGCTTTAGCCGTTCCGTAGGCCAGCAGCCCGCGTCCCGGCTGAGTCGTGATCGACGAGGTGATGTTGATGATCGAACCGCCGCGGTCGTTGGACAGCATGCTCGGCACGGCCGCCAGATTGAGCGCGTGCGCCGTCCCGACGTTGAACGCGAAGGCACCGACGAGCGCTTTGACGCTGGTCTGCAGAAAGGGCTTCGGGAGGGCGCCGCCGACGTTGTTGACGACGATGTCGAGCGCACCGAACTCCCGCGTGGCGGCGCCGACCAGATCGGCGGGGTCGTCTTCGGCGACATTCGCGGGCACGGTGATCGCGCGTCGGCCCAGTCTCCGGATCCGGTCGGCGACCTGCTCGAGTTGGTTGGCACTGCGGGCAGCGATCACCAGGTCGGCGCCGGCTTCCGCGAGACCGAGCGCGATGCCGGCTCCGATGCCGCGGCCGGCACCCGTCACGATCGCTGTTCTGCCCTCGAGGGACTGGGTCTGGCTCATGGGACCGCCTTCAGGAATCGAATATTCGAATAGATGTGATTGAATATCCGTCACAAGGTAGCGGGGTATGGGCCGCGACACAAGATCGGCACGCATGCGGGGGAGGACACACATGGCCGGATCGCCACCGACGCGCCGGGTGATCGACACCCTCGAACTCCTCGCCCGCGTCGAGCGCCCGCAGACCATCGCGGAGATCGCCGACGAGCTGGGCGTGGCCCGCGCCACGATGTCGGCGATCCTGGCCGAGCTCGACGACGCGGGGTGGGCCGAGCGCGACGCCTCTCGTGCCTATCGGCTGGGCCCGGCGGCGATGGCACTCGGCGGAGTCTCGCCTCCGGCGCTTCACCTGCCGAGTCCGGGCGTGGCGCAGGTTCTCGAAGAACTCGTCGCGGCCACCGACTGCGGAGTGACGCTCGCGCGGATGGCGCCCGGCGCGATGACCGTCGTCGCCAAACGGCACAGCGAGGTGCGGCCGGTTCCCGGCCTGGGGCTCGGCCAGTCGTTGGCGATCGTCTTTCCCGTCGGGGCCGCGGCGATGGCCTGGCGGGAGGCCGACCAGGAGGCCTGGCTGGGCGAGCGAGACCGTCCGAGACGGAGGCTCCTGCTCGAATCGGTACGTCGGCGCGGTTTCGCGGCGTACCGCCCGGAGTCGTCGGACGCGATGCTCGTCGAGGTGCTCGCCGAGTTGCTCGGCGCGGTGGGTCCGCTTCTCATCGACCCCGCGCTCCGCCACACGGCGACCCGCCGGCTCGCGCAATTGTCGTCGCGTGCGTATTCCGACGACGAACTCGACGGCGCTGACGCGCAGCCGATCAGCTATCTCGCAGCACCGGTCTTCGCCGGCGACCAGGCCGAGTTCGAGTTGCAGCTGGGGGTGCTCAAATCGGCGGTGGACGGTCGGGAGCGTCGCAGGCTCGTGACCGCGCTCGTCGAGGCGGCGGACCGGATCTCGGCACTCATTTGATCCGGCGGCGGCTCAGACTTCACTCGCGGCCAAGGCGTCGCTGAGGAGTTCGAAGGCGCGCTCGACGAGTTGCCGGTCGGCCGGTTCGAGCGTCTCGAGAGCCTCGGCGATACGCCGCACCCGGGCGTTCCGCGTCGTCGAGACCACTTCGCACCCCGATTCGGTGGGATAGAGCAGTCGGGCCCGCGCATCGAGTGGATCGGGTCGCCGCTCCACGTAGCCCATGTCCTCCAGGCCGGTGACGATCCGCGAGATGGCGGGGGTGGAGACCGACTCGATCTCGGCCAGTCGGGACAGCCGAAGGGGTGCGTGCTGGGTGATCGACCACAGGGCCGCGGCGGTTCCAGCGCTGAGACCGGAACCGGAACCGGCCACCCGCAGCACTCGATTGATCCGCACGAGCCGGTGGTGCAGCGAACGCACGTCGACGAGCTGCTCCTCGTTGTCCGACACCTGCTGCCTCCTCCGATGAACCGTTCCCACGCATGGTAGTCGGAGGCTCCCGGAGGGCTCGGGCCGCGTATGCGGCCACCGGCGGGGTCTCGACGCCCGCAGCCGCCGCCGAAGTGTGAACGTCGCTCCTTGCGCTCTGTCGGAATCGGTGCGTGGCGCTAGGTTCTGACCTGCGATTACACCGTGACCGCGCGAACCGTCCGCCGATATGCGCTACGGTGAAAACGCTAATAGAGGGGAATTGTTCTGAACGGGATCTGGGATTTCATATCGAGCCGCAAGTCGCAGCTTGTGGTCGATTCCTACTTGCACGTCAGCGCAGTGATTCAGTGTCTACTCCTGGCGACGATCATCGGAGTGGGCGTCGGAATCGCGGTATATCGCAGCCCCGGAGGCTCGGCTATCGCAACGGCGCTCTCGAGCACCATTCTGACCATTCCGTCGTTCGCACTTCTCGGTCTGCTCATTCCGATAGTGGGCCTCGGTGTTCCGCCGACCGTCATTGCGCTGACGATGTACTCGCTTCTGCCGATCGTGCGTAACACCATCGTCGGTCTCGGCGCGGTCGACCCCGCGGTCACCGATGCCGCACGCGGCATCGGAATGAGTCGTCTCCGCGTGCTGACGCGGGTCGAGTTGCCGCTGGCATGGCCGTCGATCCTCACCGGCATGCGTGTCGCGACGCAGATGGCGATGGGAATCCTGGCGATCGCGGCCTACGCGAAGGGCCCCGGCCTGGGCAATCTCATCTTCTCCGGTCTGTCGCGCGTCGGTAGCCCCACGGCTATTCCGCAGGCGCTGACGGGCACCGTGTTGATCGTCATCCTGGCTTTGATCCTCGACGGGATCTATGTCCTGATCGGCCGATTGACAACGTCGAAAGGGATCCGTTGACCCACAGCAAAGATGACGCAGAGAATGAGATCTCCGGAGTCGAGATCGTTCTCGAGCATGTCTCGAAGATCTATCCCGGCCAGCGCGAACCTGCTGTCGAAGACGTTTCTCTGACCATTCCGGCAGGCGAGGTGGTGGTCTTCGTCGGGCCGTCCGGCAGCGGTAAGACCACGACGATGCGCATGATCAATCGGTTGATCGAGCCGACGAGCGGCCGAATCACCATCGGCGGCCGGGACGCACTGTCGATCGACGCGAACAAACTGCGACAGAACATCGGGTACGCCATTCAGCAAGGTGGCCTCTTCCCGCACATGACGGTCGCACAGAACATCGCCGTGGTGCCCAAGCTGCTGAAATGGGATAAGAAGCGGATCGCCGACCGAGTCGACGAACTGCTCGACATGGTCGGCCTCGACGCCGACGAATTCGGCGGTCGGTATCCGCGCCAGCTCTCGGGTGGACAGCAGCAGCGCGTCGGCGTCGCGCGAGCCCTGGCCGCCGATCCTCCGGTCCTGCTCATGGACGAGCCCTTCGGCGCGGTGGACCCGATCACCCGAGGCGTCCTGCAGGACCAGTTGATGCAGTTGCAGGCGGAACTCCGCAAGACCATCGTCTTCGTGACCCACGACTTCAGTGAGGCCGTCAAACTCGGCGACAAGATCGCGGTGCTCGGCGCGCGCTCGAAGGTGCTGCAGTACGACTCGCCGGAGGCGATTCTGGCCAACCCCGCCAACGAGACCGTCGAGGGCTTCGTGGGCTCCGGTGCGTCGCTGCAGCAGCTCAACCTGCTGCGCGTGCGCGACGTGGACATCGAGCAGCGGCCGACGGCCCACGAAGGAGATTCGGCCGCCGACTTCGCTGCACGGATCGGCAGTGACTGGGGAATCATCCTCGACAGCCGTGACCGGCCGATCCGGTGGACCGACGGGCGCCATCTGGTCGGCGCATCGTCGATTCGCGGCGTCGGTATCCCGCTCGGTGAGACGGTCGCCACGAGCTCGACCCTCCAGGACGCACTCGAAGCGATCCTCGCCGAACGTAACGCGTCCGCCGTGGTCACCGGTGCCCGCGGCCGCTACGTCGGTGTGGTCACCATCGAGACGCTGATCGACTCGATTCGCGCGCTGCGCGAGGAGCACGAGGGCAGTCCCGCGATCGTCGACCCGCACGCCGATGACCCAGCTGCGGACCTGACCGCGGACGCCTCGCCGGAAGGCACCAGCTGATGACCAGCGCGGAGGCGGTGTCCAAGGAGACCGGTGCCGGGAGGGCCAGCAATCTTCAGCTGTGGATTCAGCCGACGATCGCGGTGCTGCTCGCGGCGGGCGTGCTCGGTTGGGCCTTCTCCCGCGACCTGACCGCCACCCAGAAGGCGACCATCAATCCGTCGTACATCGGGCAGCTCGTCGGTGAGCATCTGGCCTTGACCGTCGCGATCGCCGCGATCGTCGTCGTGGTGGCGGTACCGCTCGCCGTGCTGGTCACACGACGTCGATTCCGCTGGCTGGCACCGTTCTTCATCGGCGTGGCCAACATCGGGCAGGCGGCGCCGGCGATCGGTCTGCTGGTGCTCTTCTTCCTCTGGACCGCCACGACGGGCTTCTGGATCGGCGTGCTGCCGATCGCGTTCTATTCGCTGCTCCCGGTGCTGCGCAACAGCATGCTCGGCCTGCAGGAGGTCGATGCGGCGACCATCGACGCCGCCAAGGGACAGGGGATGTCGGAGCCGCGAGTGCTGGCCCAGGTGGAGCTGCCCCTGGCGGTGCCCTTCATCCTCGCCGGCCTGCGGACATCGCTGGTGCTCGCGGTCGGCACCGCGACCCTGTGCTTCCTGGTCGACGCCGGGGGACTGGGCATCCTGATCGACACCGGTTACAAGTTGCGCGACAACGTGACACTGGTCGTCGGAGCCGTGCTGGCCGTCGCGCTGGCGCTCGTCGTCGACTGGTTCGGCGCGCTCGCCGAACGGTACCTCGGACCCAAGGGGCTGCGATGACACCGCACCTGCCCGCGGCCGCACGCCGCCCACTGCGCTCGCTCGTCGCGCTGATCGCGGTGGCCGCCCTCGTCTTCGGTGCCGCGGCCTGCGGTCTGCAGTCGGGCGGTGCGCTTCCGCTGCCGGTGAAGCCGGGTTCGATCACCGTGCAGCCCGATCTCGAAGGACAGACCATCACGGTGGGCTCCAAGGACTTCACCGAGCAGGTGATCCTGGGGTACATCCTCGGCTTCTCCCTCGCCGCCGCAGGCGCCAACGTCCGCGATCTGACCAACATTCAGGGATCCAACAGCGCACGCGACGCGATGGCCGCGGGACAGGTGGACGTGACGATCGAATACACCGGTACCGGCTGGATCAACTATCTCGGCAACGAACAGCCGATCCCGGACTCCACCAAGCAGTTCGAGGCCGTCCGTGACGCGGATCTGGCGAAGAACGGCATCGTCTGGATCGACCCGGCGCCGATGGACAACACCTATGCCCTCGCGGTGAATCAAGAGAACGCCGCGAAGACCGGCGTCAAGACGCTCTCCGACTACGCCGCGCTGGTGAAGAAGGATCCCGCGGCGGCGACCACCTGCGTCGAGACCGAGTTCCGCAGCCGGCAGGACGGCTTCCCGGGTATGGCCGCCAAGTACGGGTTCGATCCGGCGCAGGTGCAGATGCAGATCCTGCAGACCGGCATCATCTACCAGGCGGTCGCCAACGGGAATTGCGTGTTCGGAGAGGTCTTCACCACCGATGGCCGGATCAAGGCACTGAACCTCAACGTGCTGGAGGACGACAAGCAGTTCTTCCCGCACTACAACGCGGCGGTCACCATGCGTTCCGATGTCAACGAACAGTTCCCGTCGATCGCGAAGGTGATGGCGCCGGTGATGGCGAAGCTGACGTCGGAGCAGATCAGCGAGCTGAATCGTCAGGTGGACGTGGACGGACGCGAGCCGGCCGACGTCGCGCGCGACTGGCTGGTCGAGAACGGCTTCGTCAAAGTCTGACTCGACGCTGTTCCCCGTGGTTACGGAACCGTAAGTTACGGTACCGTAGCTCGCATGGACGTAACGCTCGAGAACGCCGACGAGGTGTACCGGTATTACAGCGACCACCGTCAGACCCGGATGAAGGCGCTCGCCATGTACGGCGTACTGGCGGCTCGACACCGTCCGCGTGTCCGCTTCGAAGACGACGCGCGCGACCGTCTGCGCGCTGTTGTCGGGCGAAACGAGGTGCCGCTGGTGATCGCCGCCAATCACGTGCGCCAGACCGATCCGTTCATCCTTGCCGCATCCGGCTTCTTGTCGCCGCTGCGCCCGCGGATCGGGCGGATGCGTGTGTTGGCCAAAGACGAACTCTTCGACGATCCGGACCGTCGCCGCAAGATCGACGACCTCGGCGGCATCCCGGTCTTCCGTCAGAAGGACCACGGTCTCCGCGCCGCGGCCACCGCGGGCAAGCAGATGATGGACGTCTGCATCGAGCGGATGGGTCGGGGAGACTCGATCGCGATCTTCCCCGAGGGCACGTGCAACGAGGAGGATCCCCGGCTGCTTCAGAAGGTCAGCAGCGGAGTCGGCCACATCGCGAGCGGGGCACTGAAGAAGGGGAGTCGGCCGTGGTTGGTATGCGCGGGCATCGCCTATCCGGACCAGGACCGCCCGGTGGTGGTCTTCAGCGTCCCGATCGCACTCGATGCGGTCGCTCCGGCCACTCCGGCGCAGACGACCCGGCTGGTCGCCGCCGAACTGCAGCGCGCCGTCACGGCCGCCCATGCGTCGCTGCAGATCGGGTGATGCCGGGACGTCATCGCGCTTGAGCCGAGTACTCCGGGTTGGGACGCATGTCGATGCCGCTCGCCACCCGGTTCGTCATGTTGAAGAACGCCGCGGTCGACGAGATGTCGAAGATGTCGCGATCGGTGAAGCCCACCGCGCGCAACGCCTCTCGATCGGCGGCGTCGAGTTTCGAGGGCTGCTCGGTCATCTTCTCGGCGAAGAGCAGCATCGCACGGTGACGATCGGACAGATCGGCGGCCCGGAAATTCATGACGAGCAGTTCGCCCAGTTCGGGATCGCCCGACAGTTGGCGCACGGCGGCTCCGTGCGCGGTGAGGCAGTAGTAGCACTTGTTGATCGACGAGACGACGACGGCGATCATCTCGCGTTCCAGCTTCGACAGTCCCGAGTCGGCCAGCATCAGGTCGTTGTACATCGCGGTGAAGGCGCGAAGCTTGGTCTCGTCGAAGGTGTACGCCTGCAGGACGTTCGGGACCATCCCGAGCTTCTCGCGGCAGACGTCGAAGTACTTGAGCGTGTCGGCGCTCAATTCTCCGGCGGGCAGATCGAGCGCGGTGATTCGGTCGGTCATGGGGAATTCCTCTCGCAGCACGTCGTCCGGCCGCCGAAATGCGCGGCCCTGGCGATCGTATGACGACCGAACGAGTGATCGGTACCGATTAGGCGAGTCAGCGGATGAAGTAGCGCGTCTCCGGGTCGGTCCGGGCCTGCCAGCCCGCGCGTTCGAGTTCGGGCACCGAGTTCACCTCTTCCGGATAGCCGATGCAGAGGTAGGCGACGAATCGCCACCCGGGCGGAACGCCGAGGGCCCGGTGCACCTCGTCGGGTTCGACGATCGAGATCCAGCCGACGCCGATGCCGCGCGCGCGGGCGGCGAGCCAGAGACTGCTGATCGCCGTGACCACGGAGTAGGCGAGGGTCTCGGGCATGGTTCGACGACCGAGGCCGTGTCCCTGCTGCGGGTGGTCCTCACTGAAGACCGCGAGATGGACAGGTGCCTGATCGAGCCCGGCGAGTTTGAGCGAGGCGTACTGCTGGGCACGCTCTCCGCGGTATCCCTCCAGTGCCTCCGCATTGCACCGGGCGAAGGTGGACTTCACCACTGCCCGCAGCTCCGGCGATCGGACCTCGACCCATCGCCAGGGCTGGCTGTTGCCCACGGACGGCGCCAGTTCGGCGGCGGCCACGATCTCCTGAATCAGTCGCGGCTCGACCGGGTCGGTCCGGAAGCGTCGCACGTCGCGGCGCCAGCGGAGGAGTCGGTCGAACTCT
Source organism: Gordonia cholesterolivorans (assembly GCF_039531975.1). NCBI lineage: Bacteria > Bacillati > Actinomycetota > Actinomycetes > Mycobacteriales > Gordoniaceae > Gordonia > Gordonia cholesterolivorans. The sequence goes on from NZ_BAAARB010000012.1 coordinate 90,965, forward strand.
TCGATGAACTGCTCGCCGAAACTGCCCTCGGCTTCGGGCGCGGTGGTCATCGTCTGCCTCTCGTCGGATCTCCGGGCCAATGGTATCGGCCGCACGCCGGCCGGTGATCGTCCGGAGACTCCGATCGTGGTCAGAGGCCGAAGGCCGCCGGATAGGCGATGACTCCGGAGGGGACGCGCGCCGCTGCGGTCAGCGGCAGTGCGAGGAAGCTGTCGTCGGGTACCGTGACCGGCGCCGAGATACCGAATCGGGACGCGGGAACGAAGCCGAACCGCGGGTAGTAGTCGGCATGGCCGAGGACGACGACGGTCTCGTCGCCGATCCGGCGGGCAGCGTCGAGCAGTGCTGAGATCACCGCCGTTCCGACGCCGGTGCCTTGCTGTGCCGGAACCACCGCACACGGTGCGAGGGCCAATACCGGCGTTCCTCCGACGGTCGCCCGGGTGAGCAGGGCGTGCCCGATGATCTCGCCGTCCTGTTCCGCGACATACGACAGCCCGTCGATCCACGCCGCCGGGTCGCGACGCAGTTCGTCGACCAGATCCGCCTCGGCCGGCGTCGGGAACGCGGCTGCGTTGACCGCATGAACCGCCTGCGCGTCGCCGTCGCCCTCCGGGCGCACCGACCACGCCCCGGTCATCGCGACGCTCCCCGCGGCACGGCCGACGTCGACCGCACGGCTCGTATCACCACCACGCGCTCGGTGCGTTCGCCCGGTTCGATGAAGCCCTGCGATTCCAGCCAGAGCGCGCGCTCGTGCATCACCGGACCGAAGTCGACAACGACTTCGTCGGTGACTGCCGCGTCGAAGCCCCGGTCCGCCAGTCCGGAGAGGGTGGGCGTCACACCGCAGACGTCCGACTGGACCAGCAGTGCCGCACCCGCGGGCCGAACGAGCTCGGGCAGCACGCCGATGATCGAGTCGACCACGCTCCTGCCGTTCGGTCCGGCGTTCCAGGCGTGTCCGTCGGGCATGTGCGCGGGCGCCGGGACATACGGCGGGTTGGCGACCACCAGGTCGGCGGGATCGAGCCGAGGGAGTGCGCGGACATCGGAGCGGACGACGTCGACGGTCACATCGTTCGACGCCGCGTTGACCGCGACCGCCTCGACCGATTCCCGGGTGTCGTCGACCGCCGTCACGCGGGCGCCGGCCAGAGCGGCGTAGACCGACGCGATTCCACTCCCAGCGCACAGCTCGATCACCGAGGTCACGCCCTTCGGGTGGGTCTGCATGTGGTTCACCATTCGACGGCACAGCATCGCCGAGTCGACCGACGGCCGGTACACGCCCGTCGGCGCGGTCACGGTGGGCTGGGGCAGGGGCAGGGTCCCGAGGATCCGGCCGGCGGTGGCCTCGCCGACCGCCCATCGGCCGATCACCGGGCGGACCCCACGCGCAGCGACGACCGGCCCGCCTCCCACGCGGCCCAGATGTGCTGTGCGGCCAGCCGTTCCACCGCCAGACAGGTCAGTGCGCCGCGCAGGAGGCCGATGCGGCCGTCGGGTGTGTCGCCGAGCGCTCCGGCGACCTCGCGGACGACGAGCTGTTCGTGCACCGCATCCGCCTCGACGTGTTCGTCGAAGAACAGCCGAACCGGGCGCCCGAATCCGAGGCGGCGCAGGCCACGGCTGTACTGCCTGCTCGGCAGTGACGACGTGGTCTCCACCATGCACAGATGTCCGACGAGTTCGCGGACCCTTCCGCGGTGGAGGCCGAAATAGGAGAGTGTGTTGACGGCCGCCAGGGTGGGAGCCGGAATGCTGTCGATATATGCGGCGTATCCGGAATCCAGATCCATTCCCCGCATCAGATCGGCCCACAGAGTGGCATGCATGTAATCGAGTCGGCCGCCGCCGTATTCATCGCTCTGCACTTCGATCAGCGCAGCCTTGGGTGCGCCGCCCAGGCGCGGAATGCCCAGCGTGTGAACATCGGCTTCCCGCAGCTGGTTCAGCGATCGGTGAATCACGAGTTCCCGGAATTGATCGACGGTTCCCGACCGCGCGAGAAATGCCGCCAGCGGCGGACCGTCGTCGTCCGCGCTCGCCTGGAACAACGCTTCCACGACGTCGTCGGGGTCCTCGATCGGGCCGACCAACGCGTTCAGTTCCGATTCCAGACGTTGTTCGAGTTCGCCGCGCACCTCGAGCAGTCGCAGGTCCCACTCCGCCCGATCGTCGACGCCGCGGATGCCGCGCAGGTGCAGTTCATACAGCATCGTCAGGGTGAGCTGGGCGTCTTCGTCGTCCAGCACGGGACTGCGATGTGCGGCGACCGCGGCCGAGAGGGGCTCGGCCGGACCGTCGAGATCGAGCAGCAGTTCGGCCAGTGCCGCGCTCACCGGGCCGCGGGGCGCGGGCATCGGCATGCGCGGCTGCGAACCGTTGGCGCCGTCGTCCGAGGTGAGTAGGCTCGCGCTGAGCGATGAATTCCGCACGTTCCCAGGAATTGAGGACAAATGACCTCCAACGATCAGGGCGGCGACCATCGGGACGATGACGTCACCGTCATTCCATGTCCTTCAGGGCCGCTATTGGTACGCGGGCCGATTTCGGTGATCAAGCCCGATGGTACCGCCTATTCGCCCCGGCGGCGCACGGTCGCATTCTGTCGATGCGGCCGGTCCACCATCGCCCCGATGTGTGACGGCTCGCACAAAGTGCGGACCCGCCCCGGACGGTGACCGAGGCGACGGACGGACCGATTCAGAACCAGTTCGGTTCCATGACCGCGGTGGTGTCGTCGAGAGACGCGAGCAGGGCCGTCCACGGTCCGGTCTGCGGGAGTTCGTGGGCGAAGAAGTAGCGCGTGGCCATCCTCTTGCCGTCGTAGAAGTCGCCGGACCGGTCTTCGCACGCGAGATACTGGTCGAGCCAGAGCCAGGCGACCACCACGTGACCGAAGGCCTCCAGGTACACCGAGGAGTTCGCCAGTGCCGTAGCGGGATCACCGTCCGCCCACAGGGTCCCCGTCACTTCGACCACCCGCCGCCAGGCGTCGTCGAGACCGTCGGCGAACGCCGACGCGGTGCCGCCGCGACCGCGGGCGGCGTCGGCGGTCGCGGAGATACGCGCGCCGAGCAGGCTCAGCCCCCTGCCGCCCCGCATGATCACTTTGCGGCCGAGCAGGTCGAGCCCCTGAACGCCGTGCGTGCCTTCGTGGATCGGATTGAGGCGGTTGTCGCGGTAGTGCTGTTCGACGTCGTAGTCGCGGGTGTAGCCGTAACCGCCGTGCACCTGGATCGCCAGATCGTTGGCCTTCAGACACCACTGCGACGGCCAGCTCTTGGCTATCGGTGTCAGGACGTCGAGCAGCAACTCCAGGTCGGCTGCGGTCTCCGCGTCGGCGGCGGTGTCCAAGTCGTCGACGAGTTTCGCGCAGTACAGGCCCAGTGCCAGACCGCCTTCGACGTAGGCCTTCTGTGCCAGCAGCATGCGGCGGACGTCCGGGTGCGCGATGATCGGGACCGGCGGCGCGGCCGGATCTTTGGCGCCGATCGGGCGGCCCTGGGTGCGCCCGGCCGCGTAGTCGACGGCCTTGAGATATCCCACGTACCCGAGTGCGGTCGCCAGGAAGCCGACGCCGATCCGCGCCTCGTTCATCATGTGGAACATGTACGAGAGCCCGCGGTGCTCCTCACCGACGAGATAGCCGACCGCGCCGGCCTCGCCGCCCGGTCGATGGGTGCCGTCACCGAGGGCCAACGCCGTATTGACGGTGCCGCGATTGCCCATCTTGTGGTTCAGCCCGGTGAGCGTGACATCGTTGCGCTCGCCGCGGCCGCCGTCGTCGCCGGGCAGGTACTTCGGCACGATGAACAGCGAGATGCTGTGCACACCGGGCTTGCCGCCCGGCGTCTTGGCCAACACCAGGTGGACGATGTTCTCCGACAGTTCGTGATCGCCTCCGGAGATCCACATCTTCGATCCGACGACCCGGTAGGTGCCGTCCGGCCTGCGTTCGGCGCGGGTGGTGATGTCGGCCAGCGAGGATCCGGCCTGGGGTTCGGACAGGCACATGGTGCCGAACCAGCGTCCTTCGAGCATGGGCCGGACGAAGGTGTCGATCTGTTGAGGCGTGCCGTACTCGGCCAGAAGTGCCGCGTTGGCCGCGGTGAGCAGCGCGTACGACGAGGTTCCGGCGTTGGCGGCCTGCAGCCAGGCCATCGAGGCCCGCGCGAGGGTGGTCGGCAACTGCATGCCGCCGACCTCGTGGTCGAACGGTCCGGCGATCAGCCCGGATTCGGCATACGCCGCCAGTGCGCGCTGGACGTCCGGGATCATCTCGACCGTGCCGTCCGGACGCATCGTCGGCTCGGAGGCGTCGGCGAGCCGGTTGTGGGGGATGAAGTACTTGTCGGCGAGGTCGGCCGTGAGGTCGAGGACGCCGTCGAAAGTCTCTCGGGAATGATCGGCGAACCGTTCGCGGGCGGTCAGGGATTCGACGTCGAGCCACTCATAGAGCAGGAAGTCGAGGTCGCGGCGAGAGAGAGCGTGCGTCATGGGAGGGTTCCGATCGGTCGGGGGCCGGGCGACGTACGGCTCGGGGCCCCGTCACTCCGTCTGGCGTCATGTACTATGCAAACGCATAGAAACTATGCATACGCATATTTCAGGACTGTGTGCGCCGTGTCAATCCCGACCGGAGACAGGAGAGTTCGATGACCGCCACCGCACCCGGTCCGGCCGACGGTGTACCGGGTTCGAAAGCCGCCGCACGGATCCGGCGGGCGGCCTGCGAGGTGTTCGCGGCGAAGGGCTACGGCCTGGCCACCACCCGTGAGATCGCTGCGAGTCTTGGCATGAGTCCCGGCGCGGTGTATCCCCACTACAAGACCAAGGAGTCGCTGCTCTTCGCGATAGCGACGGAAGGCCATCGGGCGGTTCTGGACGCGCTGCTCGCTGCGGACGATCCGGCGCGGTCGCCGACCGAACGGCTCCGGGCCGCCATCGCGTCGTTCGTGAGGTGGCATGCGGAGAACCGGGCGATCGCTCGCGTCATCCAGTACGAACTGCGGGCGCTGACCGACGATCACTTCGAACTGATCGCCGGTCTGCGACGCGCGACCACGAGAGTGTTCACCGAGATCGCCGAAGCCGGCGCCGCCTCGGGCGAGTTCTCCTTCGGTGACGTCTCGACCGTGACGCTCGCTCTGACGTCCCTCGGGATCGACGTGAGCCGATGGTTTCCCGTCAGGAATCACGCCGACGCGGACGATCTCGCCGACGACTACGCGGAGATCGCGCTACGGATCGTGGGTGCCCGGGCGGCACGGTAGTCGCGGGTGAGGCTCAGCTCAATCGGTCGCGAATCTTCTGGAAACTCGTCGCCAGGACGTTCAACTCGGCGGGACTGAGCACGTCGATCATCGTCTCGCGGACTTCGTCGACGTGCGCCGGGGCGGCGTCGACCAGCTTGGCCAGACCGGCGGGGGTCAGATGCGCCCAGGCTCCGCGGCGGTCGTCGACGCACGGGATTCGCTCCACCCACCCCTTGTCGACCAGGCGGTTCATCGCTCGGGTGACGGTGCTTCGCGACGTGGCGACAGCGTCTGCGACACCGCTCATCCGCAGTTGGCGGCCGGGCGCTTCGGAGAGGGCGACGAGCAGTGAGAAGTCGGTCAGCGACAGCTGTGCGTCCCGGACGAGCTGATGGTCGAGCGTATTCATCAACAGCCGGGTCGCGTCGAGGTAGGCGCGCCATGCCGCCTGTTCCTCGTCGGAGAGCCATCGTGGAGAGTTCATACGTCGACCTTACCGAATTAGTTGATTATGCAATTACTGGCCCTGCCGGCATCAGGCGGTCAGTGCCAGGTAGGGCGCGAGGGCGAGGAGGGCCGCCGTCAGGGCCATCTTCAGCACGCGCGTCGGCAGGGCCTGCGCGACGCGCCATCCCACCAGCACTCCCGCGAGTTCGGGAACGCCGATCAGGGCCGCGAGCGGCCAATCGATCGCCCCTTGCGCCGCGCATGACGAGTACGACACCGAACGACACCGACGTCCTCGATTTCTGGTCCGGTGGAGCCGGACGTTGGCGTGTGGAGCGAGACGGCGAGGTCCAGTACATCAGCGATGGCCGCCGCACGTTCTACCGTGACAGCAACGGCGCGGCAGTGGAACTCAGCGGCCGCGGTATCCGAATGCCGTGGCTGACGACTCACATAAGCCCGATCGATCTCGTGGGGCAATCCGGAGTCCTCCACCAGATGACGCGAGACGTCATCGCACTCACCACGCCGGTGCCCGTCCGCTGCGATGGGCGGCCGGCGTGGTCGACCCTGCTAGGCCGACCCGGTGCCACGGAGCGAGAGCGGCTCACGATCACGATCGACGACCGGTCGGGTTTGATTGTGGAACTGTCCTCGGGGCGAGGCTTCGCGCTCACCGTGACGAGCCTGTCGAGCGGTCCGGTGGACGATGACGCATTCGCCTGGCCGTGGCCGGGCAATCCGCCCGTGGAGGAAGTGATCTCCGATAGACAGCGGACGATCGATCGTTCGGCGATTCTGGAAGCGATCACGTCGGCTGTCGACCGCCGTACGGAAGTACTCGCCGCCATCGCATCGTCAACAGTGGTCGACGATGCACGGACGGCCGTCGCGGGGCTGCTGGGAACCGACGAGGCCGGAACTGACGCGGTACTGGCGATGCAGTTGCGTAAATTTACCCGGTTCGAGCGAGAAAAGATCAGAGACGAGGCGGAAAACCTCCGCGCTCTCCTCGACAACGCGAATGATGCAACCAATGGCTAGATGCCCGGAAAACGTGAAGCCCTACGACGCCCGGACCGAGCTCACGCTCTACAGAGATGAGAACATTGCCGTCTGGATGGACTCGGTGTACGTCTACCTCGACTCGTTCGAGTTCTCGGTCTCAGTGCGCAAGCGAAGGTGGCATCCGCCAACGTCGACTCCCCAGTTCGGGCGATATCCGCGTGTGGTTCGCCTGACCGTTCTATGGGAATACAAGAGCGATCATTCGTTCTCGACGGAAATCTAATTGTAGAAGATTCGAAGCACGCCATCGAGTTGTGGCCTTCCGAAGGTGCGTCTCCCGACCTCAAGTCGCGAGCCGTGAATTACCCGGTAGAGATCGAACCTGCGAGTTGGTTCGGGACCCGAGTACCAGCGGGGCCAACTATCGCCGCAACCACCATCGGCGACTTCCTGGTCGGCGAGGATGGAGGCTGGGTTCGAGCTGAACTGCACGCGGCGAGCACTTTACGGAGTCGATCGTGGCGACGACACCCGTCCGACTGGCATAGACCGCAAGTGCGAGAGGGATGATCCACCAAGCGGCCCCAGGCGGCGAGCACTTGCTGATGCATGACCGGGGGCGAGGTCAGGCGGCGTCGATGCTGACGGTGAGGCGGGCGCCGCAGGCGCGGGCGAGGCGCTCGAGAAAGTTGACGGTGGGAGTGCGGGAACCGTTCTCGACGGCGGCGACGGAGCTTTGAGTGGTGCCCATCCGTTCTGCGAGCTGGGCTTGGGTGAGTCCGGCGTCGATTCGAGCCTGGTAGGCGATTCCTGCTAGCTCCATCACGACTCCGGCGGTTTCGTATGCCTGGTCGTAGACCTCACGCTCGGCGGCGGTGAGGTCGGCGAGCGCCGCCTGCTTGTACTCGGTGTAGTTGGTCATGATTTCCCTTCCTTCTCCTGATCCCGGCGGCGCAGCACACTGCGGGCTCGCTGGACTTCTTTGCGCTCGTTGTTGCGCTGCTTGCGGAACGTCGTCAACGTGATCACGCGGCGCTCAGGCTGGATGGTGTAGGCGATTCGCTGGTTGACTTGATCACAGCGAAACCGGAGTTCCCAGAGATTCTCGTCGAGCTTGCGACTGTGCGGCATTCGGAGCATGGCACCTTCGACGGCCAGGAGGTCGAGTGCCCGGAACGCCTGTGCCCGTCCCTTCACTGTGAGGCCGTCGAGCCAACTGCGCACCTCTTCACTCAGCTCAATCTGCCACGTCGATCCCCGCTCGATTCCCACCCTCCGAGTATACCGGGAGAGCTATATAGCATCAACGGAATAATCAGCAACTGGCGTGCAAGCGTTCGGGGCGAGTTCGGTGTGTATCGGGTAGCCGCCTTCGCGGGTCAATGGCGGCGTGACTGGTCGTGTGGCCTCAGCGATGCACCTTGTCAAGAACGAACCGGACGGTCCACGACGCTGCGAAGTGGTGCTCGCATCGTGGTGGAGGCGGGAGTATTGCAGCGTGTATTGGTCGGGTCACGAGGACGGCGCAGCGGCCCAGGTGCGGCGGCTGCGCCGTCTGGTCATCGTCACAGTGACGATAAACTATGGGACCGCGAACCATGCTTTGACCAACTGCTTTGATCCAACTGGCTAACCAGGACCAGGATTGCCGAAAGCTGAGGTTTCCAACAAGCAGACCCAGCTCAATCGGTTAAGCACTTCTCAACAATTGCCAGTTGTGTGCAAAACGCGCTGAACTGTCGTCGACTGGCGAGTTGCATATATGGACATGGAACCCGAGCCGATAAGATACATTATGTCAAGTAGAACCCTGCGTATTGCAACAGATGAATCACTGCGGCTCCCCCATGCCCGGGCGCTTCGTTCATTCTATGGCGTCGGGACCAGCGGATACGTACCGGTTAGGCCAGCCGCCTTCCGGCGAGACCCCATGAGTCGCGTGGGCAGTTGCCCGGTCTTGATCGATTTCGTTGTCATTTTGACCTGCGGGTATTGACCTGCCGTCTCATTGGATGCATCATTGAATCATCAGATGAAACCGTTTCTGGTGGAGGTTCCGATGCGAATCGATGAGGTTGGCCGAGTACATCTGGTTGAATCTGTGCCGCTTCTGCGGCCGGAGGAGCGTGTCGTCGAGCTGATGCTCGACGGGTGGCGGAACCAGCAGCTGTCCAGGAACTTGCAGTTCTCGACAATCGATCGGCGAGTGCGCTGCGTGCAGAGGTTCATCGAGCATTCGAACGAGGAGCCGTGGAACTGGACACCGGCGATGGTTGAGGAGTTTTCCGCCGATCTTCGGTCGGTTCGTCATGTGATGCACTCGACGTTGCGCGGCTACCACGGCACACTGCGGGCATTCTGTTCCTACATCAGCAACCCTGACTACGGGTGGGACCGCGTCTGTGAGCAGCTGTTCGACGCGTACCCGGCCCAGGTTTTTTCCGCCTGGAACACCGCGAGCCACGTCCAGGAGTACGACGGGCGGGCGAGCAAGCGCCCGTACACCAAGGACGAGCTTCAAGCCTTGTTCGAGTACGCCGACGATGAGGTAGCTCGGATCGGTACGACCAGCAGGAAGGGCTGGCAGGCGGCCTACCGGGACGCCGCGATGATGAAGGTCGCCTACGCCTACGGCTTGCGGTTTAACGAGCTCACGCACCTGCAATTGGTGGACTTCGCCCGCAATCCCCACGCTCGCGAGTTCGGGAAGTTCGGCGTGTGCAAGGTCCGGTACGGGAAGGCGTTCCGCGGGTCACCTCCGAAACCCCGTTCGGTGTTGACGGTGTGGCGGTGGACGCCTCCGATCATCGAGGACTGGATCGCCAACGGCCGAGGTGATCCCGACAGTCTTGATCTGTTCTCCAGCGAACGAGGTGGGCTGGTGGTGGGGTCGACTCTTCTTCGTCGTGTACGCCGCTACTGTGTTGATCTGGGTATCCCCGACGGCGTCGATCTGCATTCGTTTCGGCGGTCGTACGCCACGCATTTACTCGAGGATGGCTGGGATCCCAGGTTCGTGCAGGACCAGATGGGGCACGAACACGCCTCGACGACGGGAATCTATCAGTTCACATCTGACGAATTTCGTCGGTCGACATTGAGATCGGTGTTGGACCGGACCGTGAGAGAAGCGTTGGACAGCACGACGAAGGGAACTGCCGAATGAAACGCAAGGTCGATTACACGTGGCGGCTGGCGGAGTTGATGGCTGCGCGCGGAATGAACACGACCACGGACTTGATCCCCTTGCTCGCAGAACGGGACATCTCGTTGTCCCGTCCCCAGGTGTATCGGCTGGTCAACCAGCGACCTGAGCGGGTGTCGCTGCAGTTGATGTCGGCGTTGTGTGACATCTTCGGGTGCGGCCCCGACGCGCTTCTCACAGTCACCGCCGTCAATGCTCGCGAGCACCACCGAGCAGCCAATGCCGGCCCGAACGTCATGCGGCTGGACCGCGCTGTGCGTCCGCGGCGCGCGAACATCCTCGACGAGTAGCACCACGCAATGAGGTGAAGACAGGATGGAACCTGACGGCCTAGTCCCCTATCGGCCAGTACGCGGCCGACCGCGACAGGCGAGTGGAGCGTGGGTCTGCGACCGGTGCGGCAGATCGACCACCCGGACGCAGGCACACTGGCCCGAAGGCCGAATCTGCTTCACCTGCTGGTTCACCGCGATCCACACTCACGGAACATGCCCGGTATGCGGCGTCGAACGACTTCTACCTGGACCACCCCTGCCCGACGGCACCCCGGTGTGCGGGCCGTGCGCAGGTATCGTCGACGACTTTCGATGCAGCCGCTGCGGCGAGGAGTCCGGTCACCACCGCGGGACGATATGCGCTCGCTGCGCCGTCCGGGACGACCTACACGAGATCATGGGCGGGCCGCCGTCCGACCCAATCCTCAGCGGCCTCGTCGACGCGCTATGCGTCGCTAAGCGACCCGAGTCGACGATGATCTGGAAGCGGTCACCGAAAGTCCAGGAACTGCTCAAGGGGCTAGGAACCGGCGCCATCGCCGCCACGCACGAAGGCTTAGACACCCTACCCAGTCGGGCAGCAGAACATCTGCGGACATTGATGGAATACCACGGCCTACTGCCTCCCCGAGACCGGTGGCTGCCACGCTTCGAACAATGGATCGATGACAAGCTGATCGACCTGCCGACCGAGGTCGCCCGGCCCGCTCGCCACTTCGCGACGTGGCACCATCTGCGGCGGATTCGCGCAATCGCCGATGCCGGCGGCGATACCCAGCCATCGGTGCGATCGGCCAAACAAGAGATCACCGAGACCGTCAAGTTCCTGAGCTGGCTGAGGTCCACCTACGGACGCACGATCGAGACCTGCACGCAACACGACGTCGACCAGTGGATCGCAACAGGTCCGACAACGCGATACACGATCCGAACGTTCCTGGTCATCTGCAAACAAGACAGACTCAATACCGCCGTGCAGCTCGGCCACCGGGCTCCGAAGACGACACCATCCTTGACTCAAGCCCAGCGGATCGCCTGGATCAGCGAACTGCTCACTGGTGACAGTGAGACTCTCCCTTACAGAGTCGCTGGGGTCCTGATTCTGCTGTATGCGCAGCCGCTGAAAAGCATTGTCCGACTGCAGACATCATCGATCATCGACGGCAATCCGATGGCGATCACTTTCGGCAAGCACCCCGTCGACGTGCCCAAACCGTTCGCTCAACTCGTCCGCGACGTGCTCGCCCATCGCACGAATCTACGCACCAGTGGACACGGCAATCCCTGGTTGTTTCCCGGCACGCATGCCGGAGATCATCTCCATCCCGACACGATCATGCATCGCCTGCGCCTGATCGGCATGAGCAACCTCGGTGCCCGCAACAGCGCACTCGACGACCTCGTGCTCGAGTGCCCTCCGTCCGTCGTCGCCGACGCATTGGGCTACAGCCATCAGGTTGCGTTCCTTCACGCTGAACGCTCCGGCGAAACGTGGGCTCGGTATGCCGGTCGACGACTGCTGCACACACTCCCATTAAGTTACCGCCGATAACTTACGTTATGACAAGTAGAACCCTGCGTATTGCAACAGATGAATCATTCCTGACCCCCGCCCCAGGAGGACCATCTTCCATCTTATAGCGCCGCGACCTGCACATACACACCCGTGCATTCCATACGCTGGTAGCGGTTTGGATGAGTGACAGCCACGCCGTTCGCTTGTCTGGTTGATTGCGGCACTCGATTGACCTGTGGGTATTGACCTGTCGTCTCATTGGATGCATCATTGAATCATCAGATGAGACATATCCTGGCGGAGGTTTCGATGCAGATCGATGAGGCTGGCCGAGTGCATCTGGTCGAATCTGTGCCGCTTCTGCGGCCCGAGGAACGGGTCGTCGAGCTGATGCTCGACGGGTGGCGGAACCAGCAGTTGTCCAGGAATCTGCAGTTCTCGACGATCGATCGGCGAGTGCGCTGCGTCCAGAGGTTCATCGAGCACTCGAACGAGGAACCATGGAACTGGACACCGGCGGCGGTTGAGGAATTCTCCGCCGACCTTCGGTCGATTCGTCACGTGACGCACTCGACGTTGCGCGGCTACCACAGCTCACTGCGGGCATTCTGCTCGTACATCAGCACCCCCGACTACGGATGGGACCGCGTCTGTGAGCAACTGTTCGACGCGTACCCGGCGCAGGTCTTTTCCGCCTGGAACACCGCGAGCCACGTCCAGGAGTACGACGGCCGAGCGAGCAAACGCCCGTACACCAAGGACGAGCTTCAGTCCCTGTTCGAATACGCGGACGACGAAGTCGCTCGGATCGGTGCGACAAGCAAGAAGGGCTGGCAGGCGGCCTACCGGGACGCCACGATGATGAAGGTCACGTACGCGTACGGCCTGCGGTTCAACGAGCTTACTCACCTGCAACTGGTGGACTTCGCCCGCAATCCCCACGCTCACGAGTTCGGAAAGTTCGGGGTGTGCAAGGTCCGCTACGGTAAGGCGTTCCGCGGATCACCGCCGAAACCTCGATCGGTGTTGACCGTGTGGCGGTGGACGCCTCCGATCATCGAGGACTGGATTGCCAACGGCCGAGGCGATCCCGACAGCCTTGATCTGTTCTCCAGCGAACGAGGCGGCCTGGTGGTGGGGTCGACGCTTCTACGTCGTGTACGCCGCTACTGCGTTGATCTCGGTATCCCTGACGGAGTGGATCTGCATTCGTTTCGGCGGTCGTACGCCACACATCTACTCGAGGATGGTTGGGATCCCCGGTTTGTGCAGGACCAGATGGGACACGAGTACGCCTCGACGACGGGGATCTATCAGTTCACCTCGGACGAGTTTCGGCGGTCGACGTTGAGATCGGTGTTGGACCGGACGCTGACACAGGCATTGGACAGCACGAGGAAGGGCACTCCCGAATGAAGCGCAAGGTCGATTACACGTGGCGGCTGGCGGAGTTGATGGCTGCGCGCGGAATGAACACGACCACGGACTTGATCCCCTTGCTTGCCGAACGCGACATCACATTGTCCCGCCCTCAGGTCTATCGGCTGGTCAACCAGCGACCTGAGCGGGTGTCGTTGCAGGTGATGTCGGCATTGTGTGACATCTTCGGGTGCGGTCCCGACGCGCTTCTCACAGTCACCGCCGTCAATGCTCGCGAGCACCACCGAGCCGCCAACGCCGGCCCGAACGTCGTGCGGTTGGACCGCGCGGTGCGTCCGCGGCGGGCGAACATTCTCGACGAGTAACAGCCACGCAGTGAGGTGAGTACAGGATGAAACCTGACGGCCTAGTCCCCTATCGGCCGGTACGCGGCCGACCGCGACTGACCAGTGGCGCGTGGGTCTGCGACCGCTGCGGCAGGTCGACCACGCGGACGCAGGCGCACTGGCCCGAAGGCAGAATCTGCTTCACCTGCTGGTTCACCGCGATCCACACCCACGGGACATGCCCGGTATGCAGTGTCGAACGGCTTCTACCGGGCCCACCTCTCCTCGACGGCACACCGGTGTGCGGGCCGTGTGCGGGAATCGTCGACGACTTTCGGTGTAGCCGTTGTGGCGAGGAGTCCGGTCACCACCGCGGGACGATATGCGCTCGCTGCGCTGTGCGCGACGACCTGCACGAGATCATGGGCGGGCTGCCGTCCGACCCGGTCCTCATTGGCCTGGTCGACGCCCTCTGTGCCGCCAAACGGCCCGAGTCGACGATGATCTGGAAGCGATCTCCGAAAGTTCAGGAACTGCTGCACGGGCTAGGGACCGGCGCCATCGCCGCGACGCACGAAGGCTTGGACACCCTGCCCAGTCGGGCGGCTGAGCATCTGCGGCATGTGATGGAGTACCACGGCCTACTACCGCCCCGAGATCGGTGGCTGCCACGCTTCGAACAGTGGATCGAGGACAAGCTCATCGACCTGCCTGCCGAGGTCGCCAGGCCCGCACGTCACTTCGCGACGTGGCACCATCTGCGGCGGATTCGCGCGATCGCCGACGCCGGCGGCGACACCCAGCCGTCAGTGCGGTCGGCCAAACAAGAAATCACCGAGACCGTCAAGTTCCTGAGCTGGCTGTGGTCCACCTACAGACGGACGATTGAAACCTGTACGCAACGCGACGTCGACCAGTGGGTGGCTGCAGGACCAACGACGCGGTACGCCATTCGTACGTTCCTGGTCGTGTGCAAACGAGACAGGCTCAACACCGCCGTGCAGCTCGGTCACCGGGCGGCGAAGACGGCACCGTCTTTGACCCAAGAGCAGCGGATCGCCTGGATCAGCGAACTACTCACCGGCGAGAGTGAGACGCTCCCCTACAGGGTCGCCGGCGTTCTGATTCTGCTGTATGCGCAGCCGCTGAAAAGTATTGTCCGACTGCAGACATCATCGATCATCGACGGCAATCCGATGGCGATCACGTTCGGCAAGCACCCCGTCGATGTGCCCGAACCGTTCGCTGAATTTGTCCGTGACCTGCTTGCCCATCGAACGAACTTACGCACCAGCGGGTGCGGCAACCCCTGGCTGTTCCCCGGCACACACGCCGGAGATCACCTGCATCCGGACACGATCATGCACCGCCTGCGCCTGATCGGCATGAGCAACCTCGGTGCCCGTAACAGCGCACTCGACGACCTCGTCCTCGAGTGCCCGCCCCCGATCGTTGCCGACGCTCTCGGCTACAGCCACCAGGTCGCATTCCATCACGCCGAACGCTCCGGCGAGACATGGGCGCGCTACGCGGGCCGACGAATCCGCTGACCCAGTCGGAGGCTGACCGCCTGTGCACCAGTCAGGCGGCCGAACGATGCTGGTGCGGCCACTCTCGGTGCAGGTCGTCGATGACGAACGTGTGAGTGTGGACATATCCTGCCGCAGTCGCCGCGGCACCACGAACGTGATCGACATCGGTGATGTCGGCCGGGTGCACGTGCTCGAGCGCCGCAGGCTCCCGAGCAGGCCAGCACCACAGCGCTGCACACGCGCCAGTCCCGGCCAGCCCAGCTAGGATCATCCACGTCACCGAGTAGCCGGCCACAGTGGCACCCCACCCGGCGATCGGATACGCAAGGAGCCAGCAGGCGTGCGACAGGGAAAACTGCGCGGCAAACACCGCGGGCCGATCCTGCGGCGCGCTCGACCGGCGCAGCACATTGCCCGTCGGCGTCAAGATCGCGCCACTACCGGCTCCGATGACCGCCCACAACACTAGTAGTGCAGGCCACTGCCACTGGCCGCCGCTGGTGAATGTGAACGCCACCACGCACACCGCAGCGCCAAACAGGACCGCGGCACCGGTGAGCATCACCACACGGTCACCGAACCGAGCGAACAGCATAGGCACAGCGAATGCGATCACCAACACCCCGAGCCCGTTGGCGGTCAACAACCACGCCACATCAGCGGCCGGGCGGCCCAGCGTGTCCTGCACGAGGTTGACCGTATTGACCATCACGATCGACCCAGCCCCGGCCACAGACAGATTCAGGCCCATCAAACCGCGCAGACGCGGGGTCGAAAGGAACACCCTCGCCCCCGACAACACGCGATCGCGAACCCGGTAGCCGCCGACAACGACAGCGTTGGGAACCCGACTGGACACCACCAACGCCGCCGACCCGAGGAACCCCGCCGCCGTTCCAGCGAACAGCCAATGGAAGTCGATCACGCTGATCAACAGCGCCGCCAGCAGCGGACTCAACAAAGTCTCCATCGTCGAGGCGAGCTGAGAGTACGACAGAGCGCGCGTGTACTGCTCCTCATCGGGCAGAACATCAGGCAACGCAGCCTGGAACGTCGGGGTAAATGCGGCCGATGCCGACTGCATCAACGCCACCAACACGTACACATGCCAGACCTGATCAGCGAACGGCAGCGCCACCACCACTGCGGCACGCACAACATCCAGACTCACCAGCAGCGCACGCCGATTGAACCGCCCCGCGTATGCCCCCGCAACCGGTGCCACCAGCACGTAGACCACCATCTTGATGGTCAACGCCGTCCCCAACACTGCCGCCGCATTCGCGCCAGCGAGCTTGAATGCCAACAGTCCCAACGCGACCGTCGCCAGCCCATTACCCGCCAACGCCACCACCTGCGCACCAAACAGATGCCGGTAATCACGCACCCCAAACAACGATCTCGTCATCACCCTGCCTCCCTAACCCGCCACGCCGACCAGACCCGGACGCGAACAGGCCCACTATGACATACTGGTGCTCATGTACGCACACGATGAGATTAGAGGTTGGGGCGCACAAGGACCGTCCGACGACGTCATCGACGCCGCCTCGGTCCTGCTCCGGATGCTCGCCGACCCCACACGGATGCGAATCCTCTGGCTCCTCGGGCAACGCGAATACGACGTGGCCGCGCTGACTGAGGATCTCCAAGCCGCGCGGCCCGCGGTCTCCCAGCACCTCGCCAAACTCAAACTCGCAGGACTCGTCCAATCGCGCAAAGACGGACGACGCAGCGTCTACAGCCTCCGAGACCTCCACCTCCAGGAACTGCTCACCGAAGTGTTCAGCGCCGCGGACCACCAAGCCAACGCGCTGCCCGACCACCGGCACAGCACATCGATCAGTACTGGACGCGGTCGAGCGGGCTGAAACGCGAAAATCGTCGATTGCCGGTGAACTGAATTGGAGGACTCCATGGCCGACTTCGCACCAATACATCCCGGCAAAACCCTCGCCAAGGACTACCTGCCCGAATGCGGGCTTCCCAGCGGTCTCGCCGAGGCTATCCACGTCTCGGCAGGCCGCATCAACGACATCATCCTCGGGCGTCGCGGGAATCACCCCGCTGGCGACCGCTGAGTACCTTCACCAGGAGCCGCCGGTGACAGTAGCGATCCACCCCCAAACCCACCGATCCCGAACTGCTGGCCCGGGTAGTCACTCTCGGCCGCCAAGCCGTCGTCGAGACGCCCACCGAGGCCCCTGATCAACCGGGACACGACGCACCGTCCGAGCGACGCATCGAAGGTATCGAACGAATGCGACGCGTCCGCGACAACACCGCCACGCGCGCCACAACACTGGCAGCCGAACTCATCGCTCAGTAGGACCGCTCACACCTGAGCCAGGCAATACGCACCAAAGTGATACGCACGGTATCCAGTAGGCGACGCCGAGTATCCCGCGAACTCGACCTCTCCCAGAGCGGGCCAAATGGCAGGTGGCTTGGTAGAGGAGCCTAACGAGCTATCCGATTGTTAGCTGGTGGCGACTGTGCCTTCCGTGATTGCATCACGCAGCACGTGCTTGAGAATCTTCCCCGAGGGGTTACGGGGAATGGGCCGGGTGATGAGCTCGCGCGGAAGCTTGTAACCCGCAATGAACTGGGATCCGTACTCGCGGAGCAACTCCAAGGTGACCTCGCGGCCCTCGACCGGGGTGACGACGGCGATGAGGCTCTCCCCGAACATCTCGTCCGGCCGCCCGACGACCGCCACATCGGCCACGTCCGGGTGGCCGGCGAGGGCCTGTTCGACCTCCACCGAGTACACGTTGCGCCCGCCCGTGATGATCATGTCCTTCATCCGATCAACGATCGTGATAAACCCGTCGGCGTCCCGGACCGCCACGTCGCCGCTGTGCAGCCAGCCGTCGCGGAGCGCATCGGCGGTGGCCTCGGGCTTGTTCCAGTAGCCCTTCATGATGGTCTCGCCTCGGTAAATGATCTCCCCGGGCTCGCCGACCGCGGTGTCGTTGCCCTCGTCGTCGACGATCCGCGTCTCGGCGTTAGTGATGGACGCCCGTCCGGTGGCATCTGGGCGGGCGCGTACTTCGTCCGGAGTGAGGAAGATGCCGGTCGGGCCGCCTTCGGTTTGGCCGCACAGCTGGAAGAACTGCACGTGCGGCAGGGTGGCGAGCAAGCTGGTCGCCGCGCTCGGCGGCATTGGTGCGGCGCCGAAGAAGCCCAGCCGCCACGCGGACAGATCGCGCGTGCCGAGCTCGGGGTGCTGCAGCAGCATCTGGTACATGGTGGGCACGCCCAGGAACACGGTGATGCGGTGCTTCTCCAGCGCATCCAGGACCGCCTTGGGCTCGAACGCTGGCAGCACCACGTGAGTGGTGCCCAGGCTGAACCCTGACATAACGAACAGGACCAGCTCCGCGCAGTGGTACATCGGCGCGACGTGCAGATTCCGGTCGAAGATATTCATACCGAGTGCGGAAACCGAGTTCCCCACCCACAGCATGCGGTGATGGTCGAACACCGCTCCCTTGGGACGCCCGGTCGTGCCCGAGGTGTAGAGGATAATGCAGTCGTCGTCCTCGATGACCTCCACTTCCGGCGCGGTGGTCGGCATGGTGTCTGCGAGCCGCGCGATGCCCTGCGCGGCGGGCTCGTCCAGCACCAGACTTTGCGGCGCGGACGGCAGCGGATCGAGTTCGTCGAGGCCGGCCACCACCACCGCGAGCCCCTCGGAGTACAGCAGCACCGTCGCACCGGAGTCCTCGAGCAGGTAGCGAAGTTCGCGGGCCGGCACGCGAGGGTTGAGAGGCACGGCAATGGCCCCCAGTCGGAACGCTCCGTACAGGCCCAGGATGTACGCGTCGGAGTTCGGGCTCAGCAGTGCCACCCTGTCGCCCTTGCCGACTCCGAGCGACGCCAACGCGTGCGCATACTGATTGATCCGGGCCGCGAGCTGCTCGTACGAGTAGGTGCTCTCGCCGAAGATCAGTGCGGTCTTGTCCGGGTGCCGGCGGGCATTGAGCGCGAGGGCGCCTCCGAGAGTGGCCATGGTGACTCCTGAGGTGTTGAAGACTCCGAGATCGGATATGTGACCCCGGACACAGCAGGAACAGTAACCGCCAGCGTGATGCTTGTACAGATGTTCAGTGAAAGTGAAACTCGAGTCAGGTGGCTGACCCGTGGGAACGATCGACAGCTCCTCCCCCGGACACGCTCACGCCGAGTTCGGGCTTGCTGCGCCCCTCGGTGTGGGTAAAGGTCCCGAGGTGGGTCCAGACGGCATCCACCAGCGGCTGCAGGAACAGCCGGCCCATCTGGTTGATGATCACGTCGACCACCTGGACGGAGTCGGCGCGACCCCGCGAGGCCGCGCCGGTCTCGCGCATCGCAACGACCTCCCGGTGGGTAAGTTCGGTGAGCCGCTCCAGCAGTTGCCCCCGCTGACCACCGGGTTCGAGTAGCGCCCGGCGGAGATAGTTGACCACCTCCGGGTTTCTGACCAGCATTTCCGAGACAGCCTCGTTCCGCACGCGAGCGATTTCTTCGCCGGCCCCGTCGGTCGGCGCCGAAGCAAGGGCCGACGCAAAACGCTCCACGACGATCTGCTCCACGGCCTCGCGGAGGCCGTCTTTGGACCCGTAGTGATGGACCACCAGCCCTACGGTAACCCCGGCGGCGGCCGCGACCGCCCGCATCGGTGTGCGGTCCTCGCCGTTGGCCGCGTAAAGCTCGAGAGCGGCGTTGCGGATTCGCGCTTTGGCGGTGAGATCTTGGTCGCCGGAGTGCTGGGCGGGGCGGTCCACGCGGTCTCCCTTCGGTCGACAAACGAGTCTACGGGGACGCGCCAATCGCTAAAGCTATACAGTGGCTAAGTTTACTGACTACTTGTATAGTCGCTGAAATGAGTCCCAGATCGCTCCGACCCCTGGCCGGCATACAGGTCGTCTCTTTGGCTACCAACCTGCCCGGTCCGCTGGCCGTGGCAGGCCTTCGTGACCTCGGCGCAGCGGTGATCAAAGTGGAGCCGCCGGTGGGTGACGCCTTGGCCGTGGCCGCGCCCTCCTGGTACGCAGAACTGACACAGGGAGTGGAGGTTCGTCGGGCCGACCTCAAAAGTCGTAGCGGCCTGGAGGAGCTGACCAGGCTGCTCGATACGGCGGACGTGTTGGTGACCGCCATGCGCCCGTCAGCGTTCTGCCGACTCGGCCTCGGCGATCTCAGCGACCGCTACCCGCGGTTGTGCCATGTGGAGATCGTGGGCTACGACGGCGCCGACGAGGAGGTCGCGGGCCACGACCTGACATATCAGGCGAGATACGGCACCATCCGGCCGCCGCACCTGCCGCTGGTCCCGGTCGCCGACACCGTCGGTGGGGAGCGGGCCATCTCGGCCGCCCTGGCCCTGCTGCTGGCCCGGGGACAGCACGACTCCGGCGGACATCAACGCATCACTCTCGACGCGGCCGCGTACGACTCCGCGGCTGCCCTCCGGCACGGCCTGTTTGGCAATGGAGCACCACTGGGCGGGGCTCTGCCCTCCTACAACATCTATGCCACCGCCGACGGCCACATCGCCCTGGGGGCACTCGAACCGCACTTCGAGGCCCGCACCAGAGAAGTACTCGATTGCGACGGCACATCCGCCGCCTACACCCGCGCCTTCGCCGCGCACACCACGGCCCACTGGGAGGATCTGGCCGCGCGCCACGACATCCCGCTCACCGCCGTTCGCGATGCCCACCCGGCCACAGCGCAGACCACTCACGCGCCCACGGCGCCCACCACCTGACCACCTTGAGGAAGGACCCAGTCATGACCGACTCCCCCCAGCCCCGTAGTTCCCGAGCCACCCGCGAGGCCGTGATCGTCGATGCCGTCCGGACCCCGGTCGGCAAGCGCGGCGGGGCGCTGGCCGCCTGGCATCCCGCCGATCTGCTGGGGGCCACCCTCAGTGAACTGGTTCGCCGCAGTGATGTGGCGCCGGAGAAAATCGACGACGTGATCGCTGGCTGTGTGATGACGCACGACCAGCAGAGCTCCAACATCGCTCGCCATGCGGTGCTCTCCTCCGGCCTGCCCGATTCGGTGCCGGCCGTGACCGTGGACCGACAGTGCGGCTCGGGGCAGCAAGCTGTCGCATTTGCCGCCCACGGTGTGGAGGCGGGGTCCTACGACCTCGCCATCGCATGCGGCGTGGAGTCGATGTCACAGGTGGCGCTGCCATCCTCATTACAACCCGGCGCCCCGCTAGGCCCGCAATACTCCCCCCGCGAACTGGCCCGCTACGACGGCGGACTGCTGGTTCAAGGCCCGTCCAGTGAGCTGATGAACACCCGCTTCGACCTCAGCCGGGAGGAACTCGACGCCTTCAGCCGCCGGAGCCACGAGCGGGCGCTGGCTGCCACCCGCGACGGCCGCTTCGAGACCCAGCTGGTTCCGCTGCGCCGCGACCCGCTCGATGACTCCAGCGAGCCCGTGACCGCGGATGAGGGGATCCGGGCCGAGCTCGACCCAGAGAAGATGGCGTCCCTGCGGGCGGTGTTCGCCGAAGACGGCAAGACCACCGCAGCCAACTCCTCCCAGCTCAGCGACGGCGCCGCCGCACTACTCATCGCCGACCGCGAGTTCGCCGAGGCCCACGGGCTCACCCCCCGCGCCCGCTTCGTGGTCCACGCGGTCGCCGCGGCCGATCCGATCATCCAGTTCACCGCAATCCTCGAGTCCACCCGCAAGGCCCTGGACCGGTCGGGGCTCACGGTGGACGATATCGACCTGTTCGAGGTCAACGAAGCGTTCGCGGGAGTACCGCTGATGTTCCAAAAAGAGTTCGGCGTCCCCGACGACAAACTCAACGTCAACGGCGGCTCGGTGGCTGTCGGCCACCCCCTCGGATCCACCGGCGCCCGCATGATGACGGACCTGCTGACCGAACTCGAACGCACCGGCAGCCGATACGGGCTACAGACCATCTGCGAAGCCCACGGCACCGCTAACACCACCATCATCGAACGCCTCTGACGAGCCCCCTCCGTCCCAGCCACCGTCCCAACCCCACTTCAGGAGCACCAACATGACGTCCCACCCCATCGTCACCGGTCTGCCGTCGACACACGGTGACAGTTACCAGCTCAACACCACCACCCTGCTGCGGCACTCCGCCCGGACCTACCCCGAGCAGGAGATCGTATTCCGCACCATCGACGGGGGCTGGGACCGCTACACCTACGCAGACATGTTCGAGCGGGTCGGGAAGTCAGCCCACGCGCTCACCGGGCTGGGGGCCGGCCCCGGAACGGTGGTGGGAATCCTGGATTGGAACTCCAAACGCCATATGGAGCTGTACTGGGCGATTCCCGGTATCGCATCGGTGATGCTGCAGATGAACCTGCGGCTCGCCCCGGTGGACCTGGCCTATGTCACCGACCACGCCGAAGCCTCGATCGTGCTGGTCGACGAGTCCCTGCTGCCCGTGGCCGAGGCGCTGGTCGAGCAGGGCGTCGGGGTGAAGACCTGGGTGGTCATGACGGACAAGCCACTCTCGGAGATCTCCACCACCCTGCCCGGGGTCGTCCACTGGGAAGACGCGCTGACGGCCGCGGAATCGACCTTCGACTGGCCGATGATCGACGAAACCTCGGCGTACAGCGCGTGCTACACCACCGGCACCACCGGCCGCCCCAAGGGCGTGTACTACTCCCATCGCGGGATCTACCTCCACACTCTTGCCGAGGCAGCGCAGTTGAAGATGGGCGACGACGACACCGTCATGGTCATCACCCCGATGTTCCACGGCCAGGGCTGGGGACTGCCGCAGTCGGCCATCTACTCGGCCGCCAAGGTCGTGCTGCCCGGACGGTATACGGCCGAGGACACCTCTGTGCTGGTTGACGCGATGATCTCCGAGTCCGTCACCGTAGCCAACGGTGCCCCCGCGATCTTCGAGCCGATGCTCGACTACATCCGCACACTCAAGACGCGCCCGGACTTCAGCCGCGCCCGTCTGCTGTCCGGGGCGACCGAACCGTCGCTCACGCTCATGCGCGGCTTCCATGACCTCACCGGCGCCGACATCATCCACGCCTACGGTGCCACGGAGACCACTCCGCTGGTCACCGTCAACGCAGGCCTGAAGCACACGCTGCGGGACGTGCTCAGTGAGAAGGAGAAGTGGGATCTCAAGCGGGCCCAGGGTCTGCTGGTCAACGGGATCGACATCAAGGTCGTCGGACCGGACGGAACCGAACTACCCCACGACGGTGTCTCCCAGGGCGAGGTGCTCATGCGCGGCCCGTGGATCATCGAGCGCTACCACAAGATGGAAGACAAAGGCGGCGCGTTCGCCGATGGGTGGTGGCGCAGCGGCGATGCCGGCACGATCCGCCCCGACGGCTACCTCAAGCTGACCGACCGCATCAAGGACGTGGTCAAAAGCGGCGGCGAATGGATCTCCTCGATCGACATGGAAAACGCGATCGTCGCCCACCCACAGGTCCGCGAAGCCGCCGTGGTGGGGATCGAGCATCCCAAGTGGCAAGAGCGCCCGGTTGCGATCGTCGTCCAAGAAGACGGTGCCGATCTTGACGTCGACGACATCCACGCCGTGTTGGAAGACAAGTTCGCCAAGTGGCAACTGCCCGACATCGTCATCTTCGCCGACGCGCTGCCGCGCACCAGCGTCGGCAAGTTGGACAAAAAGACGCTACGCACCGACTACGCCGATCTCTACCGGGGAGCCGAGGAATGAACAACCGGAGCGGACACGATGATGTGGTGCGCAGCGAACGACGCGGAGCCGTCGCGATCCTGCGCATCAACCGACCCGAGGCCCGGAATGCACTGAACGCCGCGGTGTTCGCAGCCTTGAACGGGCACCTAGCCGAGCTGCGGACCGATGACTCCGTGCGCGCCATAGTTTTGGCCGGCGCGAGCGGCGTGTTCTGCGCTGGAGCAGACATCACCGCGTTCGACGCCCTGCGGGCCGATCCGTTGATCGGGCAGCGGCGGGCCTCCGGGGGGACTCTATGGGCCGACCTGGAGAACTTCCCCAAACCGGTGATCGCAGCCGTCGAGGGCCTGGCCCTGGGGGGCGGGCTCGAACTCGTCCTGGCCTGCGACACCAGCATCGTCGGCCAGGGTGCCCGCCTTGGATTACCCGAGGTCAAGCTCGGCGTCATCCCCGGCGGCGGCGGCACCCAACGACTCATCCGGGCGCTCGGCAAACCTCGCGCCATGGCACTGCTGCTCAGCGGCGACCTGGTCACCGGGACCGAGGCCGCCACCCTCGGCCTGGTGGGAAAGGTGGTCGACGACGACGAGGTCGTCGAACAGGCGATCGCCCTGGCGCAGCGGATCTCGGCTAATTCCCCGCTGGCCGTGGCCCTGGCCAAAGACGCCGCCCTGGCCGCGCAGACCGGGTCGATAGCCGCAGGGCTCGAGCACGAAAAGCGCAACTTCGTCTATTCACTCGCCTCAGACGACAGCCACGAGGGCCAGGCCGCCTTCGTGGCCAAGCGTTCGCCGAACTTCACCGGCCGCTGACCCGGCCCGACAAGGACAAGATCATGACCACCACCCTGTTCCCCGACCACCGCCCCACCTGGCAAACCGAGTCCCACGAGTTGCTACGGGACCACGCCCGCGCCTTCTTCGCCAGAGAAGTCACCCCCCGCCAGGCGGACTGGGCCCGGCAGGGCCACGTCGACCGCGAACTCTGGAACAGAGCCGGAGCGGCAGGCCTACTGCTCACCGACATCGCCGAAAAGGACGGCGGCGGGGGAGGCGACTTCGGCCACGAGGCTGTAGTGGCCCAGGAACTGGCGTACGCGCACGACAGCGCGTTCGGCTTCACCGTGCACTCCACGATCGCCAGCCACTACATCAACGCCTACGGGACCGAGGAGCAAAAGCGCCGCTGGCTACCCGGGCTCGCCTCCGGCGAGAAAGTGGTGGCCGTCGCCATGACCGAGCCTGGTACCGGCTCAGACCTGCAGAACGTCAAGACCACAGCCATCCGCGACGGCGACCACTACGTGGTCAACGGCGCCAAGACCTTCATCTCCAACGGCACCCACTGCGACTTGGTTGTCATCGTGGCCAAGACCGATCCAGCGGCCGGCGGCAAGGGCATCTCCCTACTAGTCGCCGAGGTCGACAATAACGTCGCGGGCTTCTCCCGCGGCGCCGTCCTCGAGAAGATCGGCATGCACGGATGGGACACCCGCGAACTCTTCTTTGACGACATGCGGGTACCGGTGGAGAACATCCTTGGCGAGGAGGGCTCCGGCTTCGCCGAACTCATGACCCAGTTGCCGCGGGAGCGACTCATCATCGGAGTCGCCGGCGTGGCGGTGGCCGAGGCCGCGGTGATCGAGACCATCCGGTACGTCAAAGAGCGCGATGCGTTCGGCAAGAAACTCCTGGACTTCCAGAACACCCAGTTCGTACTAGCCGAGTGCAAGGCCGACGTCTACGCCGGCAAGGCGCTGATCGACGACGGCATCCGCCGCCAGATCGAGGGCACCCTGGACGCCGCCGGCGCCTCCATGATCAAAATGTGGGCCACCGACATGCAGTGCCGCGTGGTGGACAAGTGCCTACAGCTGTTCGGTGGCTACGGCTACATGATGGAATACCCCATCGCCCAGATGTACGCCGCCTCCCGCGTGCAGCGGATCTACGGCGGCACCAACGAGATCATGAAGCTGCTCGTAGCCAGGTCACTGTGAACGCCGCGCCCCCGAGTCCGTCCGTCTACGCCGAAGACTTCACCCCGGGCCAGATCCTCGAACTGGGCGATCACACCGTCTCCAAGTCCGAACTGGTCGACTTCGCCACCCGCTGGGACGCCCAGTGGTTTCACATCGATGAGGAAGCCGCTGATCAGGGACACTTCCGCGGACTCATCGCCAGCGGGGTACACACCATCGCCATCGCTCAACGGCTGCTCACACAAACAATGCTCAACCAATGGGCAGTGATCGCCGGGCTCGGATTCGACCGGGTACGGTTCCCGGTGCCCGTCCGACCCGGCAACGTTCTCACCGGAACCGCCCAAATTGCCGAGATCACTCTCGACGGAACACGCGGGCGAGTGAAGATAGAAATGCGGCTGACCGATCAGGACGACCACACCGTCCTCTACGCCGAACTGACCATCGTCATGTGGCAAAGAGAGCAGGCCACGACACCGTCCGGAGGCTTCAACTGACACACGGCAGGACGTCACCAGAAAGAGCCACGGTCCCGCCCTACATCGACGAAGCGACCTTCATCTCGTATCCGCAAGTCAGCGTGGGACGTGACGACCCCACCTCACGACGGTGGCTCAAGGTAGTCAAACCCCCGTCCGAGCGCGTCCGCTAGCTAGCGATCGATTTCGCGACACTCACAGAACCAGTCGTTTCCGCAGGGCAGCAGTGTCCGAAAACTCGTGTCGCCTTGCCACCCACATCGAGCACCGGTAACCAGACGTTATGACAAGTAGCGGGTGCTGAGTTGTAAGTTCTGCGAACTCGACACCTCCCGGACATTCTCTCGCCCGCCCTGTCCGGCACCCCGACTGACCTGCACGTCGTCACGTGACGGACCGCTTCCCGGGGCCGCCTCTGAGTGCAGTGGCCCAACCTCCGCGGACTGACTGGCAATGCCGCTACCTGCGACCTCTTGTGTTGATTCGCGCAAAGTGCGATACTTTCGCATATATCGCGAACCATGTTTGGGTGGTGCGAGATGGCAGATCAGGATCCTCCGCCGGGGTCGGCGCGGCTGCAATTGGCCGACGGCATCGCTGTCCTGCGGCCGGAAGCCGCGGTGTTCGAGGCGATGGTCACCGGGTGGTCGCACCAGCAGATGGCCCGGAACCTGTCCGTTGGCACGATCGCGGCCCAGGTCGCCACGATCCGGCGGTTCCAGGACTTCTGCGGTGTCGCCGGCCCCTGGCACTGGACGCCCCGATGGTCGATGACTGGTTCACCGAACTGCGCGGGGTCCACGGCCTGGCCCTGGGCACGGTGCTGAGCTACCAGGGTGCACTGCGGCATTTCATGGACTACCTGCTCGATCCGGCCTACGAGTGGACCCAGCAATGCCAGGACCGATTCGACACGCATCCGATACAGATCATCACCGAGGCCAACTCGGCCCGCCACACCTACGAGGGCCCCGACAATCCACTCAAACGGGCCTACACCACCGATGAACTGCAGGACCTTTGCGATTTCGCGGACGATCAGGTCAACCACCGTTTCGAGGCTGGCTCGAAGGGCGCGATGGTGGCCCTGCGGACCGCGACGATCATCAAGGTCGCCTACGCGTGGGGCCTGCGTCGCAACGAAGTCCGCATGCTGGATCTGACAGACTTCGGACCGAACCCTCGAGCACCACAGTTCGGCCAGTTCGGGTTCTGCTACGTCCGCCACGGCAAACCCGGCAAGGGATCTGCGGCCAAGCGGCGTGGCGTCCTGACGGTCCCGGAGACCGCCTGGGCGATCGACTGCCTCAAACGATGGATCGACCAGGGCCGCACCACCTTTGACCACCCGGTCGGGACCGCATTGTTCCCGACCGAGCGATCCGAGCGCATCTCGAACGGCGCGTTGTCCCATAGCTTCGCCGACCTCTGCGACACCGCCGGCCTGACCGATCCCGGACTGGATTTTCACTCCCTGCGCCGCAGCTACGTCACGCTGCTGGTCGAGTCCGGATACGACACCCGCTTCATCCAGGAACAAGTCGGACACAAGTACGCCTCAACCACCTCGCTCTACACCTTCGTCTCCCCCGACTACCGCAGCCGTGTCGTGGCCGCCGCACTTCGCGCCGCGGCCAAACGCCTGCCCGAAAGGACCGACCAGCAATGAAACACCGGATCGCCTACCAGTGGCGACTACGCCAGGTCATGACCGACCGAGATATGCACACCCTGTCCGACCTGATCACGCCATTGCACGACGTGGGAATCGAACTCTCCGCCTCCCAGCTCTACCGCCTCCTGGGACGCACCCCTGAGCGACTGCCCCTGGCCCTACTCGGAGCGCTGTGCCACGTCCTGGACTGCACCGTCGAAGACCTCTGCGTCTTCCACGTCGACACCTCCCCCTCCAGACGCACCGCCACAGCCACCGACGCCTCCCCCGCAACCGACGTGCCACTGCGACCGAAGCGGGCACACATCCACCGACCCGGACCGACGGCGTAGACCCCCAGGCAGGCGGCGGACACATGGCTGACACATCGAAGTACCACTGCACACGGTGCAACGACGAGCAGCAGCATCGCGGAGTGCGCTGGCCCGAGGGCTTCGTCTGCCGCCGCTGCTACCAACAGGCCACCCGCCGACGCGGCACCTGCCCCCGCTGCCAACGCCCGGATCGACTGCTGCCTGGCCTCGCCAACGACCAGCCCATCTGCACTGACTGTGCCGGAATCGACGACCCCCGACTGACCTGCACCCGCTGCGGAGACCAGGACGAACCCCACCGCCGAGGACTGTGCGCACGATGCTGCCTCACCGACGACCTGACCGCTGAAGTGCCCCGGGTTTGATGGAGACATCGATTACCCGGGGCACTTCAATGGGATCTGCCCAGAAGTTGGCCATCTCGGGTTTTCGGGTTGTCAGGACAAGGGCTTCACTCCCTGGCCTGCGAGTGCTTCGGAGAGGCGGACGGAGTCGCCGCTGGTCTGGCAGACGTGGGCGCGGTGCAGTAGCCGATCCACTGTCGCGGTGGCGATGGTCTTGGGCATGAGTTCGTCGAAACCGGCCGGGTGCAGGTTCGAGCTGATCGCGATGGCACGTTTCTCGTAGGCGGCGTCCACCAGGCGGTAAAGCCCATTCGCTAGGCACCCGGACCGAACTTCTCGACGCGGTGCGCACGATCCGTTCCCGGGGGTTCGCGTCGAGCAAGGAGGAGAGCGAGGAGGATGTCGCCTCCCTCGCCGTCGCACTGGCCTCGACCCGCTCTCCGCGGTTGGCTGTCAAGGCCTCGCTGCCGCTCAGTCGCATGAGCTCGGCGACCGAGCAGGACATCCTCACTCGGCTGGTAGCTGCGGCGGAGGAGATCGACCATCTCCTGCTCTGATCGGCGTGGTCAGGCCGAAGTCGGCTGGGCCTCAGGCTGGACTGGGCTGCCCGCCGTCCCGGTCCAGCCGGTTGCCGGTCCCCTGGACGTGGCGCACGAAGGACCGTACCGCCGGGGCGATGCCTCCTTCGCGTGACCAGTAGATCCACAGCGGGGCGCTCATCGGGGTGTGCTCGTCGACCAGCACTGGCCATCTGGCCGAGTCGTCGGCACTGAGGTTGTCGTCGGCGATGACGGCCACGCCCAGCCCTGCCCGGGCGAGCGCAACGATGGTGGTGGCGTTGACGCTCTCCGACGTGATGTCGAGCCCGAAGCCCCCTGCCCGCAGCGCCGGCTCCAGCAGGCGCCGGGTGAGGCTATCGGCGTGCCCGGTGAGCACCGGCTGGCCACGCAATTCAGCGACCAAGACGTGGCTCCGGCCCCGCCACGGGTGGTCGTCGGAGGTCACCACCGCCAGCCGCACGTCGCCGAGCTGGTGGCCCGCAAGACGCTGGTCGGCCTGCCCGAGGCCCGTCACGAGATCGACGTCCCCGTTAAGCACCTGTTCGATCGCGGGCAGGCCCGAGTACTCGTGGACGGCGACGTGGATAGCGGGATGCGCCGACCGGAAGGTGCCGATCAGGGGCGCGAGGAACCGTGACACGTGCGGATATGCGCAGGCCACCGTGACGACGCCCGCTCGACCGCGAGCGAGTTCGTGGGCAAACTGGGAGACCGACTCCGCTCGATTCAGCAGGTAATGGGCGCGGGGCAGCAATTGATTCCCGGCACCGGTGAGCTGTACTCCGCGGCCGGACCTCTCGAAGAGGGCGATGCCCAGCTCCGCCTCCAGCGCCTTGATCGAACGCCACAGCGAGGGCTGCGGCACATCGAGGGTGGCGGCGGCGCGGAGGAACGACCCCTCGCGGGCCACCGCAACGAGATACCTGAGTTGACGCAGCTCCACGCACGGCTCCTAGTTTCACCAGTGAATAGCTCGATACCAAAATAGCCCATAGACAGCCTGTGATGAAGGTCATACTCTTTTATGTGTACTGCAATGCAGAAAGCCGTCCTAACTTGAGGAGAATTGGATGTCGGAGTCTGGTGGAGAAACCGTGGCCACTGCGCGGCAGCGTCAGCTGGTCGAGCGGGCACTCGGTGAGTGGCAGGGCGAGGCGGCGGGTCGAGTCATCGTTGTCACCGGTGGAGCCCGCGGCATCGGCCGTTCCCTCTGCGAGGGACTGTTGCGCGCCGGCGCCAAGGTCGTTGCAGCGGACCTGACGTGGGACGACGCTGACGACTTCCGCAAGCAGCTGGAGTCGGACGGCAGCGGCATGGCCGTCGACATGGACATCACCGACGACGACGCCCTCGACGCCGCCCGAGACGCTGTAATCGACAGGTTCGGGACCGTCGACGTCCTAGTGAACAACGCGTCTCTGGTCTCCGAAACCCTCTTCCCGCCCACAGGCCACCGGAACACCCTTGACACGACCGACCGCGACTGGGAGGTGATGTTCGGCGTCAACGTGTTCGGCACGCTGAAGGCCATCCGCCGGTTCATCGAGCCGATGCGGGCCCAGCAGCGGGGCAGCATCGTCAACGTCGTCAGCAGTGGCGTCCTGGCCGTCGCCGCCGGCGGCGGCTACCACGGGCTGCGCCCGTGGACGGTCGAGATGCCTTACCAGGCCACCAAGGCCGCCGTGATGGCGCTGACCTTCTACCTCGCCGAGGAAGTGCGCGGCGACGGGGTCGCGGTTAACGCGATCATGCCGGGGCACACCCGAGCGTCGTGGTTCGACGCCACCGCCCGGGCCTTCAACGAGCAGGGCATTGCCTACTTCATGCGCCCGGCGATTCCCGAGCACCTGCTGCCGATCTCGCTCTTCCTCGCCGCCCAGGACAGCGCGGGGACGTCCGGGCGCCTCTACTACGTGCCGGAGTGGAACTACGACCACGGCTACGGGGACTACGCCGCCTGGCAGGACCATGAGCTGCCTCCGGACATGGAGGAGATCTACAGCCGGCTGGAAGCCGCGACCCCGTCATACGAGCGGGCCGGCGTGGCCCACCTCCCCTTCGACGCGCAGGGTGCCCTGTACGCCGCGGGCATGGCAAACCTCGGGGCCCAGAACAGTTGGACCAGCAATGACAGCGCTCAGTGATACCGCAGACGCCCAGACGATCCGCCTACAGGTGGGCCGTTCGGGTCCGCCCTCCCATCTCACCTCACGCAACCCGTCAGACCCCGAGAGGACCCGATCATGACCAGCATTAGCGAACGCCCCGTTGACGTGGCCGCCGCAAGACTGCACGACCTGGTGAAGCCCGACGAGGGTGCCGTCAGCAGAACAGTCTTCGTCGACGAGGCAACCTACCGCAAGGAATTGGACCGGGTATTCACCAAGACGTGGTTGTTCATCGGCCACGAGTCCCAGTTGAGTGAGCCGGGCGACTACCTGACGAACTTCATGGGCGAGGACCCTGTGATCGCCACTCGCGGTGCGGACGGAGTGATCCGGGTGATGCTCAACTCCTGCGCCCACCGGGGCATGGCCGTGTGTAGCACCGACGCCGGGTCCTCGAAGTTCTTCCGCTGCCCCTACCACGGCTGGACCTACAGCAACAACGGCGATCTGATCGGTGCACCGCGCGCAGATACCGTCTACCATGGCGAGCTGGACAAGCCGCGCCTAGGTCTGAAGGCCGTTCCGCGGGTGGAGAACTACAAGGGCTTCATCTTCGCCAATTGGGACGAGGACGCCATCCCGCTGGTAGACTACCTCGGCGCTGACCAGCTCTGGTATCTGGACCTGGCCTTCGAGGCGCCGCTCGGCGGGCTCGAGGTGATCGGCCCCACGATGAAGTTCCGGATCAAGGCCAACTGGAAGCTGGCGGCGGAGAACTTCGCCGGCGACGACTACCACGTGCTCTACACACATGGGTCGGCCTTCCAGATCGGCTTCCTCCCCGATTACGACACGCTCGGCGACTACATCGCATACTTCGACCACGGCCACGGGATGGGCGACATCAGCAAGCCCGGCCGGGCCTATCAGAACGACGTCGGGATGGCTCAGCTCCTCGGGCCGGAGGCGATCGAGTACGTCAACGCCGTGCACGAGCGGCTCAAGGCCCGGGTCTCCCCGCTGCAGGCGGAGATGCACGGGCTCGGTCAGGGCAATATCTTCCCGAACCTGTCATGGATCAAGTTCGGCGTCTTCCACGTCTTCGGGCTCTTCCAATGGCACCCGAGGGGACCGGGTGAGATCGAGGTCTGGCAGACGGCGCTCTTCGACCGCGACGCGCCGCAGTCGGTCAAGGACTTCGCCCGCACCCAGATGTCCCAGGAGAACGCCGCGGCCGGGATCTTTGGCCAGGACGATGGCGAGAACTTCGAGCAAATCACCGAGTCCGCCCGAGGGGTGGTCTCCCAGACCCGGGATTTCAACTACGCGATGGGCCTGGGGCACGAGGGCGAGATCCACGAGGAGGGATACCCCGGCCATTTGGGGCCCCACTATTCGGAGCAGAACCACCGCAACTTCTATCGCTACTGGCTCGAACTCATGACCACCCCGGGAGAGCAGAAATGACCAATTCCCTCACCGATCTGCGCCGCGACGTCGAGGACTTCCTCTACAGCGAGGCCAAGATGCTCGACGAGCAACGCTACGACGAGTGGCTCGACCTGTTCACTGAGGATGTCCATTACTGGATGCCGATCACGGAGACCCGTGAGGTGCGGCAGCACCGGGACCACGTCCCCGGCGAGTGGTCGCTCATGGAGGAGGACGCCCGTTTCCTCGCCAAGCGGATGGAGCGCTTGGCCGGTGGCCTTGCCCACGCGGAGCAGCCGCGGTCGCGGACGCGCCGGTTCATCAGCAACGTCCTGGTCACCCCCGGGCCGGACGGCGACCTGGTAGCGGAGTGCAACTTCATCATCTTCCAGTCCCGGCGAGCCAACTCCGAGCAGTTCTTCGTCGGCTCCCGTCGCGACCGGATCGTGACCTCCGGTGAGAGCTGGAAGATCGCCGAACGGACCGTGCTCCTCGACCACCGGGTGTTGCCCCGTGCCATCTCCATCTTCTTCTGAGGCCCAGGCGGCTGACCTCGACGGCAGTCGGGACGTCGGGGCTGATGGCGCACCAGAGCCGAGTTCTTGGCTGCGCATCGGCTCTGCCGACGGCGAGCTCGTAGTCCGCAACGAGTTCGCCCGGGTGCGGGTACGCGCCGACCGAGACGGCAACGACCTTCGCCTGGCCATCCGTAGCCTGCGCACCGGCCGCGAGGTCTTCCTTGACGCGCTGCAGCTGGAGAGCCTCACCTGGCTCGACGAGAGGGCCTACACGACATTGCTCTCCGAGCCGTTCGGACCGGAGTGACCGACCATCCCGCACCGGCCGCACGGCCGAACAGAGAGGAGCTTCAACGTGACGAGCACTGAAGGGGGAATGGCCCAGCCCCAGGGGAACTCGTTCTGGGTGGACCTGCTGGGAACCGAGGTCCGGTACCGCCAGGCGAGCTCTTACCGCACCCGCAGCATCGAGGCAGGCGCCGGTGAGCCGGTAGTCCTGCTGCACGGCGTGAGCGGGCACGCCGAGACCTGGGTGCGCAACGTCGCCGTCCTCGGCCGGGACTTCCGCGTGCATGCCATTGACATGCTGGGTCATGGCTTCACCGACAAGCCGCAGATCGAGTACTCGATCCGCGCGCTCGCCGAGCACGTGCTCGGCTTCCTCGACGAGATCGGCGCCTCGCGAGCCCACCTGGTCGGGCAGTCTCTCGGTGGCTGGGTCGCGGCGTTTCTCGCCGTCCACCACCCCGAGCGGGTCGCCTCGCTCGTCAGCGTCACCGGGGCGGGGCTGCAGGTGGACGCCGACGGTGCCACGCTGACCGAGAACGTCGGCCGGCAGGTCGCGGAGGCTACCACCAAGGCTCTGGACACCCCGACCCGGGAGAAGGTCCGGACTCGGCTGGAATGGCTGGTCCATGACCCGTCCGTGGTCACCGACGAACTGGTGGAGACCCGGTACCGGATCTACGCCAGCCCGGACTTCGCCGCCACCGCCGGTGACATGGTCGCCGCATTCACCTCCCGGCCCCGGCCGGAGGAACTGCTGACCGCCGAGCGGCTCGCGACGATCAACTGCCCGACGCTCGTGCTGTGGACCCGGCAGAACCCGACCATGCCGTGGACGGTGGGGGAGGCGGCCAGCCGGATCATTCCCGATGCAACGTTCCGTCTGATGGAGGACGCCGGTCACTGGCCGCAGTTCGAGAAGCCGGCGGAATTCCACGCTGTCGTCGGCGGTTTCGTGCGTTCGGTCACCGCGGGGCGCCGAGGTGGGCGCACCGACGGCGACGGCGACGGCGGCCCCACGGATCCGGCCACCAACCGGCAACGGGCGGCCCGCTGATGGGCAGGCTGGTAGGTGCGTACGCGACGTCCCACACGGCGATGATGATCCGAAAGCTCCAACCGGACAACGACGTGCACGCCGCAGTCCATCAGGCCTTCGCTCAGGTGCGTGCGGAAATTGACCGGCTGTCCCCTGACGTGCTCGTCGTCGTCAGCAGCGAGCACCTAGCATCCTTCAGCTACGACAGCTTTCCGCAGATATGCGTCGGAATCGGAGAGATAGCCACCGGTTGGGGCGATGGAGGAGTGGCCAGCGCCGAGGTCCCACTTGCTGGCGCCTTCGCTGCCCAGCTGCTCTCCGAAGGGGTGGCCGCCGGATTCGACCTCGCGTTCTCCGCCAACCCGAAGATCGACCATGCGTTCATGGCACCATTGACCCTGATCCGACCAGAGATGGACATCCCGGTGGTCCCGGTGTTCCAGAACGCCAACACCGAGCCTCTGCCACCCCTGTGGCGCAGCGCCCAACTGGGGGAACTGCTGCGCGACGTCATTACGCGGCGGCCCGCAGCCGAAACAGTGGTCGTGCTCGGGACCGGCGGGCTCTCCCACTGGGTCGGCACGCCGGAGATGGGCCAGATCAACTCCGCCTTCGACGAGCGATTCCTGCAGCACGTGCGCGCAGGGGACCTCGGCGCGATCCTCGCCATGAAGACCGCCGACGTCCTCGCTGAGGCCGGCAATGGTGCCCCGGAGATCTGCAACTGGGTCACCGCGATGGCCGCCGCGTCCCGTCAGGAGGGCTGGGGAGTGTCGGAGCCTGAGCGGACGGCCCGTGGGCCGAGAGGGGTCGTCCTGGCATACGAGTCCGTCCCGGACTGGGCGACCGGGATCGCGCTGGCTCGGTTGGCCCCCGAGGAGGAACCGTGAACTTACCCCTGGACCAGGTCATCCGCCGGGTCGTCCGGGATCCGGAGTTTCGTTCTATTGCGGAAGAGTCGGGCCAGCTCGCGGCCGACCTCGCAGGCGTACGGCTGGCCGATCTTGCGGCCGTCCTGGAGGGCGACCTGGTCACCCTCCAGCAAAGGGGCGCCCACCCACTGCTGATCATGCAGCTGGCCGGCGCGCTCAGGATCGATCCGATGCGGCGCTTCGCCGCCGAACAGACTGCCCATGACTTAACCACGGAGGGACGATGAACATGATGAACATTACGGTGGACCTCGAGCGGTGTGAGGGCTTCGCCTCGTGCGTTGTGACCGCGCCCGAGCTCTTCGACCTCGATGACGAGCGAAGCGTCGCCGTCGTTCTGGAGCCTGTTGACGGTGGCCCCCGCACCCGCGCCTTAGCGCTCGAGGCCGCCGCGAGCTGCCCGATGCGGGCCATCACCGTCTCCGACCCCCTGGTGGACGAACCATCGCTGCCGCGGCGCGGCCGGTGACCGACGGAGTTTCGCCGGACGCGGTGGCAACCGCGGTCGAGAACGAACCCCGTCGGGCGGCGGTGGCCGGTACGCCCTGTGCCCCGGTTCGTGAACGTGCTACCACCGACGTTAGCGGCCGGCTGCGCCGTTCAGCAGGTTCTCTCCGCTCGCGCTCTCGGTTGGAGGGGTGGCAGCCGCAATGGCCGATCGCTGAGCGGGTCAACGACCACGTTGTCAGACCGGGCGACTCGCGATCCGGGGCTCGATGCCAGCATCCCGGGCTGCCACGCGTACAGCATTTGGTCGCCGCGGCGGGCATATCGTTGACGCCCAAGAGGATACCGGCCTGCCTTCCTGCCGCACCTCGGGCACTGGCCCAGTCGGCTAGATGTACTGACCACGGAGGTTGTGTCTCCGGTCGGCATGGCGAGATGAAATGAGGAAGACCTCCGTGTGAGGTGTGAAAGCGACCAAGCAACCACACCCACAACGGAGGTCTTCGTGTCCCACGCTAACGCGACCTTGACGCCCACGGGAAGACTGCGCCTGGCCCGGTGTGTCGTCGAAGACGGCTGGCCCCCGGCCCGAGCTGCGGAACGGTTCGGTGTCTCGGTCACCACGGCCCGACGCTGGGCCAGCCGGTATCGCGAGCAGGGCAAGGCCGGCATGGTTGACCGCTCCAGCCGGCCGCACACCTGCCCCCACCGCACCCCGCGTCGTCGGGAGCGCCGGGTGATCGGCCTGCGCGTATCGCGCCGGTGGGGGCCAGCCCGAATCGCTTACCACCTGGGAATGCACCCCTCGACGGTGCACAAGATCCTGTCCCGCTTCGGGTGCGTGCGCCTGGCGTTCACCGACCCGGCCACCGGCGCCCCGGTGCGCGCCACCAAGCGACGCCCGCAGCGCTATGAGCACGCCGCACCGGGCGATCTGGTGCACGTGGACATCAAGAAGCTCGGACGCATCCCCGACGGCGGCGGGCACAAGTTCCTCGGCCGCGCCAAAGGATGGTCCCGGGCCGTTCGGCGAAGGTCCTCACCGAGTGGCTCAACGCCCGCGACCAGGCATTTCGAGACCGAGTCAAGGTGGTCACGATGGACGGGTTCGCCGGCTACCACTCCGCCGCAGCCAAGGCCGTGCCCGCAGCACGCACGGTGATGGACCCGTTCCACGTCGTGCATCTTGCCGCCGACAAGCTCACCGTGTGCCGCCAACGCATCCAGCAGGCCACCACCGGGCACCGGGGCCGCACCGGCGATCCGCTGTACGGCATCCGCAGGACGCTCAACACCCGGGCAGGGCTGCTGACCGACAAACAGAAAGTGCGCTTGTTCAAGGCGTTCACCGCCAACGATGCGCACGCGGCGGTGGAGGTCACCTACGGCGTCTACCAGCGACTCATCGCCGCCTACGAGGCCTCGGGCAAGCGGGAGGGCAAGATCGCGATGTACAAGCTCCTGCGCTCGATCCGGACCGGGGTGCCCACCGAGCTGCCCGAGCTCGCCCAGCTCGGCCGGTCGCTATGGAAGCGGCACCGCGAGATCCTCGCCTACTTCGACGTGGGTGCCTCCAACGGCCCCGTCGAGGCCATCAACGGCAGGCTCGAACACCTCCGCGGAATCGCCCTGGGCTTCCGCAACCTCAAGCACTACATCTTGCGGTCACTGATCCACTCCGGACAGCTTCAGGATCGGATCAATGCACTCTGAATCCGGAAGGGCCCTTTCTATTGACAGTCGATGCGGAGGCGCGTAGCTTTCAGGCACACGCAGAAGAGATTTCTACTGGCCAGAACTACCACGTCGGTAGGGGTCGAACTGCGATGAATTGTTCAATCGTTATCGTGCACAGAAAGGCGTTATCCGTGCCAAGCTCTTCAATCACCCAGAAGTTCCATTTCGTCGATGTGAAAGGGGTTCAGACGCGTTATTTCGACGACGGCCAGGACAAGGATCCGATCCTCCTCATCCATGGGGGGCATTTCGGGTTCTTCATACCGGCCGGAATCGAATCCTGGGGCAACGTTCTAGAGGATTTCGGCGAGTACGGCCGTGTCCTCGCGGTCGACAAACTCGGTCAGGGCGAGACTGGTCTCCCGCTGAATGACGAAGACTGGACTGTCGACGCGGTCGCCGAACACGTTGCGAACTTTGCAACTCAGTTGGGGCTCAAGAACCTGACCCTGGTGGGTCACTCGCGCGGCGGCATGACGGCGGTCCTTCTCGCGTTGAAGTACCCTGAGATGGTAAAGAAGCTGGTCATCATCAGCAGTGCGACTGCGGCACCGGCGCCGCCCGTCGGAACCGACATGGACTTCTACGAGCGAGTCGAAAGGACTGCCCCCGGAGGTTCGGCCGAGTTGATCCGTCACTATCATGCTGCCCAGGCGGTTAATGAGGGAGATCTGCCCGAGGACTACATCGGGATCGCCACAAAGTGGCTCGAGAGCGAAAAGCAGCGCGACGCTGTCGCCGGATATGCACGCAATGCGGAGGAGCACTGGTTGCCTAGCCTCAGCGAGGGCAGGCGCTGGGTTCAGGAACGGCT
Source organism: Gordonia cholesterolivorans (assembly GCF_039531975.1). Taxonomy (NCBI): domain Bacteria; kingdom Bacillati; phylum Actinomycetota; class Actinomycetes; order Mycobacteriales; family Gordoniaceae; genus Gordonia; species Gordonia cholesterolivorans. Next base: position 129,277 of record NZ_BAAARB010000012.1, read on the forward strand.
TGCCGACGCAGGAATCCCGGTGCCGACGCTGGTTGTGTGGGGAGTCAATGATCGATCGGCGCCGGTGTCGATGGGTAAGGGGCTCTTCGATCTGATCGCTGCCAACACCCTGGATAGCTCGCTCTATCTCATCAACAACGCTGGTCATCACGTGTTCAGTGACCAGCGCGAAAAGTTCAACGCCGCGGTTGGTGCGTTCATCTCGCTTTAGCAGAACCCTTCGTCGGTCTTTCGTGCTCGAAAGACCCGGCGGTGTCAACTCGTGGAAGCAACGTTGTCCTTCAGTAGGCGTTCGAAGACTTCCCGTGGAGTGTAGAAGCCCAGGCACTGCCGTGGCCGCTCGTTGAGCTCGCGGGCGATCGCTTCGAGGTACAG
>NZ_BAAARB010000013.1:0-123680 GCF_039531975.1 Gordonia cholesterolivorans
CCACGGATACCTCGGCGACGTCCCGCCCGCCGAGTTCGAGCACGCGTTCTATGCTGTCCAAGCCGACCGCGAACAGCTGGTCGGAATCAAATAGCGCGAGTCTCCATCAAACCCAGGGCGCTTCACTCGGGTCCGGTCGAAGGTATGCGGCGCGCGTTCTGCGATGGCAAGTTCGAGCTGGGGGTCGATGAGATCCGGCGCCGCCTGGCCCGCGACGTCCGACTGTCGGATGCGGTCGCACGCGTCACCGGCGGGCTGTCGGGAGGTCGCAGAGCCACCAGCGTCTGTGATCTGTACGTAGAGGGCGGGGACGCTCAGGGGTTCGTGGACTGGTTCTCGGATGCGGGCCGCGACGACTATGCGTGGAGCATGGTCGTCGCGAGTCCGGACCACTTCATCATCGACAGCACGGCGGACGGCAGGCAGGAGGTGATCGAGACGACCGGTGGCAGTCCCTTCGCAACTCGGTTCTTCGTCGACTACGACGACACCTCCCGGCTGACCACCGCGCGGGATCCGGCGTTCGCACTCGAACTCGCCGGAGTCGCTCGGACCGAAGCGGATACGGCGGTCGGCGGCGTACGTCATCAACTTCGCGACGACAGGTACGGCTTTCACCTCCGCGCGTGCGTGGAGTTCCCGAAACTCATGGCACCGCAGATGGTTAAAGAACACCGCTGGCATCTCGCGTGCGAGTTCAGCAATTGGATCGAAGGAGCCTTCTCCGCCTGACCGGCTGGATGGGCTCGAGTGAGTGCCGAGGTGGCGGTTCGCGGCCCAGCGGATGTCACGCGGTTTCGACTCGCTTCGCTCGCTCAACCAGCCTGGGAAAGACCGCTCAACCAGCCTGGCAAAGAACTCTCGACCAGCCTGAGAAGGGCCGCTCGACCAGCCTGCCGGCCCTCATCCGGCCCGAGACAGACCGAAGCTCACTCGAGGAGCGGCGAGGCTCAGCCCGCGGGCGTCGACTGCGGTGCCGGAGAGCTCGGGGCGCTCGGAATGGGCACGGCGTTCGACGGCGGCGTCTCGCCACCGGACTGCACGTTCTTCTGCAGACTGTCGTCGGTGAGGATGTCGATCTCGTTGATCTTCCAGTCGTCGCCCTGCTTCTCCATGCCGAAGATCAGGCGGCTCTTGTCGACCTGAACGTCTTCGGCATTGTTCCGGGTCGACGACTGGTTGATGAACAGCAGCACCTTCGCGGTGTCGCGGGTGTTCTCCATGACACCGGAGTCCTGAACCGTCACGACGGTCGAGACACCCTCCTGCTTGACGCCCTCGGCCACCTTCGACTCGACGATGTGCTTCTGATAGTCCTTCTGGGCCCCGCCCGTGAGCCGGCCCATCGTGGTGTTGATGTGCGCGTCGACGGTCTTCGAGTTCCACGAGAACATGTCCACGACGTACGTCTGCGCAGCCGACAGTGCGGAGTCACGCGCCCGCTCCTGCGCGGCCGCGTTCGCGTAGACGATGCCCAGCGCGATCGTCACGCCGACGACGATCACCACGATCAATCCCAGTACCGGCAGCAGCCAGCGCTGCACTCGACTCATCACGCCACCCAATCGAAGTACGTCATCTTCAGCTCACCGTTGATGCGTGTCATGTCCACGCGGGCGCGGAAGGTCGTCGACTCGCTGCTCTTCGGGTCGTTCTTCGGGTGGCCCTCCCAGCCGTACACGATGAGCACCGAGCCCTCGTCCTCGTCGGCCTTCGACACCGCGTCGGCGAGAATCGTCGTCTTGGTGACCAGGTCGCCCTTGCGGACCATGTCCGCGACCTGCTTCATGTTCTCCTGGAACATCTGCTTCGCGCGGCCACTGGTCTTGTCGATCGCGTTCTTGTACATCTGGTCGGCGTTCTGCGGGTCGAGCGTGGTCATCGACACCACCATCTGCTGGGCGAAGGTGGAGTACTCGGCCCGCCACTGCCGCTGCTGCTCGATCTGGTGGTACTGGTAGCCGAACACGCCCGACAGCACCGCGCCGATCACCAGGACGAGCGACGTGAGCACCACCGCGACGATCATCAGCTTCGAGCCGTCGCCGGCCTTCTGCCGCGTGGACTTGCGCACCACACCGCGGCTGCGCCGACGCTCACGGTATCCGGCGCTGCGCTCCACCTCTTCGGGGTCGGGCTCCGGTTCCGGTTCGGCGGCCGGGGCCTCGTCGACCGGCTCGGCCGGCTGCTCGGTCTCGGTCTCCACGGCCGGTTCGGCCTCGGACTTCTTCGGCTTCTTGCGTCGTCGGCTCAGCGGACTGGAGCGGCGGACAACGTCGTCTTCGGGCGAGTTCAGGACTCCACCGTCTTCGTGATCAGGTCGTACCATTTCTGCTTCTTGCCCTGCGCCTGCTGATTCTCAGCGGTCACATAGGTCTTTCCGTCGGGTCCGATGAATTGTCCCGTCTGCGGATCGTAGGTGGTGGCGTAGACCGCCGGCGACGGATCGTAGTCGCTCGGGGTTCCCGGCACCACGCGCCCGGCCGGCTGCTTCGGCAGGTCGGTGCCCGGCAGGGCGTTCGGGAAGGCGACGTTGTCGCGCTTGGAGGGAACGAAACCTGTCTTGCACTCCTCGGGTGTCGGAGCACGGCGGCCCGGATACTCGACGCACGGGAAGTTGCGTGCACCTCGGACCGCGGCCTGAGCGTCTTGCGGAAGCCGGCAGAGCAGGCCCGGCGGCAGGTCGCGGGCATCCTGCTCTGACGGGAAACGCCATTGGTCGGTCGGCATGAACCCGACAGTACAGGTCGGCGGATCCTGGAAGCCGAGCGTGAAGTTCACGTTGGGACCGTGCCGGTTGGAGCCGGAGTTGATCGCGGTGATCAGCGCGGAGAGCACGCGCGGATACAACACGATCGTCTGCCGCAGATTCGGCAGATACACCGCCTGCGTGTGCGCGGCCACCGACAGATTCGAGATCGCCAGCGGGAACGAGTCACTCATGTCCTCGAACAGTTTCTGCGCCTGCGACGCCACACCGGGTCCCTTGGCGAGGATGTCGGTGATGTCCGGGCGGCTGGCGCGGAGCTGATCGGTCACCTTCGTCAGATCCTTGGTCCACGAGCGGATCTGGTCGGCGGTGCGGTTCTGGGTCGCCAGTATCGGCCCGGCCTGGTCGACCAGATCGATGGTGGCGTCCACGTTCTTGTTCAACGCGCCGACGAAGAGCACCATCGAGTCCATCAACCGCTGAAGATCCTCGCCGGTGCCGTTGAACGCGGTGAAAGCCTCGTCCATCACCGAGCGGAGCTTGGTGTCGCTGACCTGGTTGAGCAGCGCGTCGGCTTGGTCGAGCATCGAGGAGATCTCCACCGGGACATCGCTGCTCGTGACCGTCGCCCCATTGCCCAGGTTGTCGCTCGACGGGTTCTTGGGCGGCTCGAAGTTCACGAACTGCTCACCGACCGCCGAGACGCTGCGGACCGAGGCCGCGGAGTTCGCGGGGATGTCGGTGCCGGAGTCGATCGTCAGCGTCGCCGAGACGCCCGTCGGCGTCAGACGGACGCCGGTGACCTTGCCGACGTCCACGCCGCGGTAGCTGACGTTGGCGTTCTCGTACAGGCCACCGGTCGACGGCAGTTCCAGCGTCATCGTGTAGGTGCCGATCCCGAACATCTGCGGGAGCCGGATGTAGAACACCGCCATCGCGACCATCGAGATGACCGTGACGATGCTGAAGATGATCAGCTGCACACGGACGAAATGCGTGATCTTCATCAGTTGCCGCCCTGGATCTTCGGAAGCAGGTCGAGCGGCGAGGGATTCGCCGGATTCTGCTGCTTACGCTCTGTCGGTCCCTTCTTCAAGGGCGCCGAGTACGGATTCGCACCCTGCTTGGCCCCACCCGCCGGCTTGCCGACGACGGTCTCCGGCCCGGCCGCGGTCACCGAGGCGACCATCGTCTTGCCCAGTCGGTTCCAGGTCAGGTCGAGCACGAGATCGGAGTTGACGTAGTCGCCCTTCACGATCGTCGGAATCAGATCCTCGACGAACGGGAAGGTCAGCAGGATCCGCAGTGAGTTGGTGAGCGCCGGACCCGTCATCGACAGCTGATCGAGCAACTCGCGCATATTCGGCACGATCGTCTTGATGTCGTCGCTGTTCTTGCGGAGCACCTCGTTGGCGGTGGCCGAGAGCTTGCCGACCCCGTCCATCGCGCTGGTCAGATTCTTGCGCTGATCCACGAGCAGTTGCAGAATCCTCGGGCCGCTCTCCAGCGCACGCTGGACGGTCGGCGTCTGGCGGTTGATCGTCTCCGCCAGCCGGTCGAGGCCGGACATGGCGTCGATGATGTTGTCGGTCTGCGTGTTCAAGTCGGAGACCAGGGTGTTCAGCCGCGGGATGAGGCTCTTGAGCGTCCCCTCGTTACCTCCGACGATCTGGTCCAATTCGTGGACCACGTCGCCCATCTGCGACAGTCCGCCGCCGTTGAGGACCACCGACAGCGAGCTCAGCACCTGTTCGGTGGTCGGATACATGCACGGATCGACGGTCTGCGCCGAGGTGATGTCGGGGATCTTCTTGGGATCGGTCTGGGCCAGGTTCTGCTGCTCCGGGCAGTTCGGCAGCGCCAACGAGCCGCCTTCACGGAGATACTGCCCGCTCGGGTGGTCGGGCGGAACGATCGCGATGTGCGACGAGCCGAGCACGCTGGTCATCCCGATCATCGCGTGCGAACCGACCGGCACCTTGACGTCCCCGTTCAGTCGGAGCGTCACCTTCGCGGTCCAGTCGTCGATCGTGATGTCGCCGACGCTGCCGACGGTCGCGTCGTTCATCATCACCGGCGCGTTGCGCACCAGGCCCGCGGCCGACGGGATGCGAGCGGTGATCCGGTAGGCGTCCGAACCCGTTCCCGCGGCACCGACGGCCGACACCGTGGAGATGGTGCCGCTGCTGCAGCCCGCCATGACGGGGACGACGATGAGGCCCGCACACGCCACGGCGGCGACCAATTTCTTCGACCTCATCAGCCCTCACCTCCGAACGGCACCAGCAGCTTCCCCAGCGGATCGGGATTGGCGTTGCGGCTGGCCGCATCGCGCTCACGCACGCCGGCCTGGGCGCGCTGCTTCACGCTCTCGTTCTGGTAGGTGATCTGGTCCGGATTCGCCGTACGCCCGATCACCGGGTTCGCCATGAAGGGCGGGTAGTTGACCACGACGTCCTTCATCACCGGACCGATGATGTCGACGCACTGCTCGATGTCCTTCTCGGTGTCGCCGGGGCGAGCGGTGGACGCCATCGATCCGCACAGCAGCGTGATCAGGTTGTTGCCCATGCCGAGACCGAAGACGCCGTCGAGCGACCCGGTCAGCGGGTTGTAGATGTTGAAGAAGTTGGCGAGCTGGTTGGGTGCCGAGTGCAGCAGGCCGCGCAGTTGCTCGTCCTTGCGCTTGAGCGTGCCGGTCAGCTGCGCCAACTTGCTCATCGTGGAGGTGACGACGCCGCTGTTGGTCCCGAGGAAGCCTTCGAGCTCACCGACCGCCTCGTTCAGATTCGTCATCGCATCGCCGAGATCGTCGCTGCTGCCTTCGAGCACGCTGCTGACGCTGGCCATCCGCCCGTTGAACTGCACCAACTGCTCGTGGCTCGTCGAGAGTGCGTCGGTCAGCTTCTGCAGGCTCTTGATGGTGGCGAAGACATCGTCGCGGTTGTCCGACAGCGTGCCCAAGACCGTCGACATCTGCTTGATCGAGTCGGCGATCGCCTGGCCGTTGCCCGACAGGTTCTTATCCATCACGTTGATGGCGTCGGCGGCGGTGCCCGGCTCGGCGCCGTGCGGGCCGACGGCCTTGGTGAGCTCGTCGAGTTGCTTCTTGACGTCGTCCCACTCCATCGGCACGGCCGTCCGCTCCATCGGGATCGAGTCGCCGTCCTGCAGCTTCGCGCCCTTGTCGTACACCGGAGTCAGCTGGATGAACCGGCCGGACACGAGCGACTGCGCGACGATCACGGCACGCGCATCGGCCGGGATCGGGGTGTCGTCGTCGATGCGCATCGTGACCTTGACATCGCCGCGACGGGTCTCGATGGACGAGACCTTGCCGATATTGACGCCGATCACGCGCACCGGGTCGCCGCTGTAGAGGCCGCTCACCGACGGGAAATAGGCGGTGATGGTCCGCGTGGTCGCCTTCTGGACGCCGAGGAACACCCCGACGGCCAGCAGCACCAGTACGACGACTCCGGCGATGATCGCCCACACTCGTTTCGAGATGCCCACGTCAGCCTCCCGTTCCGTGACGCTGGCTGGGGTTCAGGTCATTGTTGTTCTGCGGTTGCTGCGGGATGGGCGTCGGGTACTGACGCTTGGGCGAGGGACGTCCCACGTCCGGGGCGCCCGCATCCGGCCCCTGGTTCCAGTTCTTCGGGAACAGCGGGTTGCCCGAGTACTGGTAGAAGTACTTCGCCGCCTCGGGGTACTTGCGCTGCAGGACCTTCAGGAACGTGCCGAAGTAGTCGCCCCACGTCGGCAGTCCGACGAGCGAGGAGAAGTACGGTCCCGAGCTGACCGCCTCACCGAGGATGTTGGCGTACGGGCCGAGGTTGTCGATCGCCTTGCCGAAGTTCTCCTCGTTGTCGTTGAGGATGTCGAGCACGCCGTTGAACTTGTCGAGCACCGGCTTCAGCTGAGCGTTGTTGTCTTCGACGAACCCGGTGATCTCGGCGGTGACGTCCTTGGTCCCCTTGATCACCTGACGCAGCGCTTCGCGGCGGATGTTGAGCTCGCCGAGCAGTGCATTGGCGTCGATCAACATGTCGCGGATCTGGTTGCTGCGCTGACCGACGATCTGGGTCACCCCGCGGGCCTGCCGCAGCAGGTCGCTGAGCGCGTTGTCGCGATCGGCGATCGCCTTCGACAGCCGGCTCACCCCCTCGACGGCCCCGCTGACATTGGCCGGTGTCTTCGAGAACGTCTCGGTGAGGGTTTCGAGCGCCTTGTTGAGCTGATCGGTGTCGGTGGTCGCCAGGGTGGAAGTCGCATCCTCCAGAGCGTCCGACAGCGAGTACGGCGACACGGTCGAGTCCACCGGGATCGACCCGCCGGGCTTGATCCGGCCGGTGCCGATCGGTGTGATCGTCAGATTGCGCCGTCCCAGGACGGTCTCGGTCTTGATCGCCGCGCGGGTGCGATCGCCCATGACGACCGTGTCGTTGAGCCGGAAGCTGATCTTGGCCTTGAGTCCCTGGTCGGTCTCGGCCAGGCTGATGCCCTCGACGGTGCCGACGTTGACGCCGGCCACCAGCACCACGTCCCCGGTGACCAGACCGCCCGCGTCGTCGAAGTAGACGTCGTAGGTGCTGATCTGCGAGAGATACGGCAGCCGGTCCATCTGCATGGCCATGATCACGACCATCGCGGTGATGAGTGCGCCGATGATTCCGACCTGATACTTGGGCCGCCCCGCACGGTGGAAGGGCTTGGTCTCGGCCTGTGTGACGTCGACGTCCGGATCCTGCGACTCGGCGGGTTCGGGATTCACGTTCTCACTCAACTCGCGCACCTCCCGCCCGCTCTGGTCTGATCGCCCATCGCGTCGATCGCCGTGAAGTAGTACTGGGTGTTGCCCGGACCGGGCAGCAGCAGCCGGATACGGCAGAAGTAGATCTGCAGCCAGGCCCCGTAACTGCCGAGGTTGGAGAGCATCTTGAAGTCGCCGGGCAGGCGACCGAGCAGATTGCGGATGAAGGGCTCGGCCTTGAGCGCCTGCTCGCTGGTCCGCCCGAGCGCCGACACCGTCTCCTTGAGATCCGGGCGGGTGGCGTTCATCAGGCTCGCCAATCCGGTGGTGGCCTGGCTCGCCTGGCTGATCGCCTCACCGTACACACCGCGGTCCTGGGCGAGTCCGGAGATCAGCTTCTGCATCCGGTCCACGCTCTGGTCCAGGCCCTTGTGGTCGGCCTCGAGCGTGGAGAGCGTCTTGTTGAGGTTGTCGATGACGCTGCCGATCAGCTGGTCGCGGTCGGCGATCTTGTTCGTGAACTCCGAGGTGCTGGCCAGCAGCGTGTTCAGTCCCGCGCCCTGCCCCTGGAAGATCGCGATCAGCGAGGAGGTCAGCTGATTGACCTCATCGGGGTCCAGCGTCCGGAACAGCGGCTTGAATCCGCCGAGCAGGTTGTCGAGGTCCAGGGCGGGCTCGGTCTGCTTCAGCGGGATCTGATCGCCCGCCGACAGCGTCTGGCTCATGTCGCCGGTGCCTGGCTGCAGCTCCAGATAGCGGTCGCCGGTGAGATTCTGGTACCGGATCCGGGCCTGCACCGACTTCGGCAGCCGGTAGTTGTCGTTGACGGTGAACGTGACCTCGGCCTGGTTGTCGCGATTGAGTTCCACCGAACTCACGGCACCGACGTCGACGCCCGCGATCTTGACGACGCTGCCGGACTTCATGGCGGAGGCGCTGGCGAAGACGGCGCTGTACTTGTCACTGCTTCCGCCCTGGTAACGGCTGAACACCAGCACCAGGCCGACGAGCACCAGGATCATGGCGAGGGCGAAGGCGCCGAGCTTGATGACGGTCGCACGGAATGCGCGTGCGCGACTATCCACGGGGGGTACCTCCGAACAGCAACTGGAAGAGCTTGCGCGACTCCACCTTCGGGGTGGTGCGCGGCTGATACGGCTGCGGCGCGTTGTCGATGACGTAGAACGGGATGTGTTCCTTGGACTGCACATCGGTCAGTCCGGCCTGGCAGGTCGGCGGACCGTCGCCGTGGACCTCGGGCAGGTCCTGCGGGTAGCGGTACGGGTCCTGACCGGGGATCAGTCCGGCGTCGAGCAGCAGCATGCCGTTGCGCCCGCCGAGCAGCGGCGTGGCGATGTCGGTGGCGTCCGACGCCGCGGTGATGAAGCACCGCAGTCCCGGCGCCTGCCTGCCGAGCAGCCGGCTGACCGGGTTGAGATCGGTCAGAGTGGAGATGAGGTTCTTCTTCGACGCCGTCAGCACGCCGTTGACGGTGTTGGTCATGCCGGTGACGTTGATGAGCAGCGCGTCGAGGTTCGCCGCGTTGTCGACCAGGGTGTTCCCGACGACGGTCGCGTTGTCGAGCACGCGCATCAGATCGGGCATCGCGTCGGCGTAGACGTTGGTGGCGCCTGCACCCTCGCGGAGCAGCCGGTTGAGCTCGGGCAGGTGCGGGTTGGTCTTGCCGAGCACGTCCGTGAGCTGGACCAGCGCGTCGCCGATCTGCTTGCCGCGTCCCGAGAGGGCCTCGTCGACGGCGCCGATGGTGACGTTGAGCTTGTCCGGCTGCAGCTCGGCGAGCACGTTGACCAGCTGCTGGTACACCGTGTTCAACTCCACGACCACGTGGTCGGCGGTGATGACCGAGCCCGCCCGCAGCTGTCCCTCCGGTCCGGACTCCGGCACCACGAGGTTCACGGCCTTGGCCCCGAAGATCGTGTTCGACTTGATGTCGGCCTTGACGTTGGCCGGAACCATGCCGATCTGGTCGGAGGCCATGTCGAGCTTGAGTTCGGCCCGGTCACCGAGGGTGGTCACCGAGGCGACGCGCCCGACCTCCACACCGCGGAGCTTGACCTTCGCGTCGGGATTCATCACCAGTCCCGCGCGCGGCGCGAAGAGGGTGACCGTCTCGGTGCTGGCGAACCATCCGAGGAACTGCCCGGACGCCAGCGCGACGATGCCGGCGAGCACGCCGACCATGATGACGGCTGCGAGCTTCCGGGTGCGGTCGCTGTAGCCTCTGCTGTTCTTCTTCGCCATCCGTTCAGCCCGCCAGATTGAACTTGCCGTCGGCGCCGTAGATCGCGAGCGACGTCAGAAGGGTGATGACCACGACCACGACCAGCGAGGCGCGGACCGCGTTACCGACCGCCACACCGACGCCGACCGGACCACCGGACGCGTTGAATCCGTAATAGGTGTGGATGAGCATGACCGCGACGGCCATGCAGATCGCCTGTACGAACGACCACAGGATGTCCGACGGGATCAGGAACGTGGAGAAGTAGTGGTCGTACACGCCGGAGGACTGACCGTAGAGCACCACGGTCGCGAACCGGCTGGCCAGGAACGACGCCAGCGCCGCGAGGGAGTACAGCGGAATGATCGCGACCAGTCCCGCGACGATGCGCGTGCTCACCAGGTAGGGCACGGACGCGATCGCCATCACTTCCAGGGCGTCGATCTCCTCGGACACTCGCATCGCGCCGAGCTGAGCGGTGGCCCCCGCGCCGATCGTGGCCGCCAGGGCGATGCCGGCGATCACCGGGACGGCGATTCGCACGTTGATGAACGCGGAGAAGAAGCCGGTGAGGGCCTCGACGCCGATGTTCGCGAGCGAGTTGTATCCCTGGACGGCGATCGTGCCGCCGGTGAACAGGGTCAGGAAGCCGACCACGACCACCGTGCCGCCGATCATCGCGAGCGCACCGGTACCCATGGAGATCTCCGCGATGAGGCGGAGCGTCTCCTTCTTGTAGAGCCGGATGGCACGCGGAATCGAGGCGATCGCGTCCCAGTAGAAGAGGGCCTGATCACCGATCTTGTTCCAGTCCTCGCCGGCGCGCTTGAGCGCGACACGGGCAGTGAGCAGACGGGTAGTACCTGGCAGAACCATCAATTATCCCATCGTCGCCTTGAGACCGACCGCGGTGACGACCACGTTCACGACGAACAGCGCCATGAACGAGTAGACGACGGTCTCATTGACGGCGTCACCGACGCCCTTCGCTCCGCCCTTGACGTTGAGGCCGCGGTAGCAGCCCACCAGTCCGGCGAACAGGCCGAAGAGCGCGGCCTTGATCATGGAGATCACCAGTTCCCCGAGACCGGTGAGCAGCGTGAGGTTGGCGATGAAGGCGCCGGGATTCACGTCCTGCAGATATACGGAGAAGATGAAGCCGCCCGCGATGCCGATGGTGCACACCAGGCTGTTGAGCAGCAGCGCCACCCCGGTCGAGGCGATGATGCGCGGCACCACCAGCCGGTGGACGGGGTTGATGCCGAGCACCTCGAGCGCGTCGATCTCCTCACGGATCGTGCGCGCACCGAGGTCGGCGCAGATCGCGGTGGCGCCGGCACCGGCGACGATGAGCACCGTGACGATCGGGCCGATCTGGGTGATCGTTCCGAGCGCGGCACCGGCACCGGAGAGGTCCTGCGCACCGATCTCCCGGAGCAGGATGTTGAGCGTGAAGCTCACCAGCACCGTGAACGGGATCGCGACCAGCAGGGTGGGCACGAGTGACACGCGGGCGATGGCCCACGACTGCTCGACGGTCTCACGCCACTGAAAAGGACGTCGAAAAAGCTCACGGGCGGATTCCACACCCAGGGAGACGAACTCTCCCACGCCGTTCATCGGGGCAGCGAGTCTGCTCGTCAAGGCCCCTCCTCCCGCTCCGATGCTGGCAACCTATCACGTACGAAAATTGTGCTCTGCGTTACAAGCCGAGCCGACACACTCTAAAGAGAGGTGTGCTAGTCCATCAAATCCGAGGCCGAGAATGTGCCGACCTTCTCCGGCTCGGCGAAGTACGCCGAGACGACGTCGCCGAGCGCCTCGGGCGACCACTGGTCGCCGTCCGCGGCGAAGACCTCTTGCACTTTGGGAGCGGCCATCAGACTGACCTTGGGACCGTAGACCACGAAGACCTGTCCGGAGACATTCTGCGCCGAGGGACCGGCGAGGTAGCGGACCAGGGTCACCACATGCTCGGGCGACAGCGGGTCGACGGCGTCCTCGGGGGCTGCACCGAAGACGTCCGCGGTCATCGCCGTGCGCGCACGGGGACAGATCGCATTGGCGGTGGCGCCGTAGCGGGCCAGTGCGCGGCTCGCGGAGACCGTCAGCATCGAGATGCCGGCCTTCGCCGCGGAGTAGTTCGCCTGGCCGGCGCCACCGAGGAGCGCCGCTTCCGACGATGTGTTGATCAGGCGGCCGTACACGGGCGCACCGGAGGCCTTGGACTCGGCGCGCCAGTGTGCGGCGGCGTTCCGGTTGAGCAGGAAGTGACCCCGCAGGTGGACGCGCTGCACCAGATCCCACTGCTCATCGGTCATGTTGAAGAGCATGGCGTCGCGGGTGATGCCCGCGTTGTTCATGACGACGTGCAGACCGCCGAGGTCCTGCGTCGCGACACGCATGATCTCGGCCGCGGTGGCCGAGTCGGCGATGTCGCCTGCCACCGGAACCGCCTTGCCGCCCACACCGGCGATCTCGTCGAAGACGTCGCTGGAGTCGAGCGCCGACTGAAGGTCGTTCACGATGACGGTGGCCCCGTCGCGCGCGAGACCGATCGCCTCCGCACGCCCCAGACCCGCACCCGCACCGGTGACGACTGCTACCCGACCGTCCAACGACTGACTCACTTCTATCCCTTCGACGCGAAAACTAGAACTTGTTCTAACACAGATCCCTTCGAGCATCCACTCGATCGGGAAATGAGTGTTGTCAGTCGTCGACGATGGACAGTGCCGAGCGGGGGCAGCTGGCGACCACCTGACGCATCTCCTCGCGCCGGGTCTCGGCCACGTCGTCCTGCAGAATCACCAGGTAGTCGTTGTCGTCGAGCTCGAAGACGTCGGGTGCCATACCGACGCAGACAGCGTTCGACTCGCACAGATCGAAGTCGCATTTGATGTGCATCTATTCCTCCTCCGCTTGCAGCCCGAACAGTTGACGGGCTCGCGTCCTACACGTTAGAACGTGTTTCAATACTAGGGAAGCAGTATTGCGCCCCGATTGGGAAACAGCAACGGCGGGAGAGCCATGCGGATCGCCTACACGCAGGAACAAGAGCAGCTCAGGAGCGAGCTTCGCGCCTACTTCGACGCCTTGATGACGCCGGAGCGCCGAGCCGCACTCACCGGCGGCGACGGAGAACTCGGAGAAGGCGACGCCTACCGGGACGTCGTCCGCCAGATGGGGCGGGACGGCTGGCTCGCGCTGGGCTGGCCCACCGAGTACGGCGGAGCCGACCGCTCGATGATGGATCAGCTGATCTTCACCGACGAAGCGGCAATCGCGGGCGCCCCCGTCCCGTTCTTGACGATCAATTCGGTGGCGCCGACGATCATGCACTTCGGCACCGACGAACAGAAGAAGTTCTTTCTGCCAAAGATCGCGGCCGGCGACCTGCACTTCTCGATCGGCTACTCCGAGCCCGGTGCGGGCACCGACCTGGCAGCGCTGCGCACCACCGCGGTCCGGGACGGCGACGAGTACGTCATCAACGGGCAGAAGATGTGGACCTCGCTGATCCCCTACGCCGATTACGTCTGGCTGGCCTGCCGCACCGATCCGGAGGCGAGCAAGCACAAGGGGATCTCGATGGTGATCGTGCCGACCACCGCCGAGGGCTTCTCGTACACCCCGGTCCACACGATGGCGGGCGTCGACACCAGCGCCACCTATTACCAGGACGTACGCGTTCCGGTCACGAATCGCGTCGGCGAAGAGGGCGGCGGATGGAGCCTGGTGACCAACCAGCTCAACCATGAGCGGGTGGCGCTGTGCAGTGCCGCCCCCATCCAGACCGCACTGCGGGAGACGCTGGCGTTCGCCACCGCGGAGACCGACGGTCGGCGACCGGCCGATCAAGCCTGGGTCCGGGCCAACCTCGCACGTGTCCACGCCAAGGTCGAGTTCCTCAAGCTCGTGAACTGGAAGATCGCGTCGATCGCCGCCTCGGGCGGCTCGCCGTCGCCCGCCGACGCCTCGGCGACGAAGGTGTTCGGCACCGAGTTCGCCACCGAGGCCTACCGGTTGCTGATGGAGGTGGTCGGACCCGCCGCCACTCTGCGGCAGGGCAGTCCGGGAGCTCATCTGCTCGGCCGGCTGGAGCGCTTCGCGCGCACCTCCCTGATCCTCACCTTCGGTGGCGGCACCAACGAGATCCAGCGCGACATCATCGGCATGCTCGCATTGAAGCTCCCGCCGGCCCGCCGCTGAACCGCCGCCGTACTCAAAGGACGAACCCATGGACTTCAACCCCACCGAAGCTGCGACCGACCTCGCCAAGCTGACGTCCGACATCGTCGACCGACTCAGCCCCGCCGAGCGGGTCGCCGAACTCGAGAGCGATCGCGCGCCGATCGACCGGCGGCTCTGGACCGAGATCGCTGCGGCCGGCCTCCTCGGCCTGGCCGCACCCGAGTCCGTCGACGGCGCCGGTCTCACCACATTGGAGACCACCGCGGTGGCCACCGAACTGGGCCGCGGCCTGGCCCGAGTGCCGTTCGGTCCGCACGCGGTGGCCGGCGTTCCGCTGCTCTGCGCGCACGCGAGCGACCGGCTCCGATCCGAACTGCTGCCGCGGGCCGTCTCCGGCGAGCAGGTGCTGACCGCCGCGGTCGAGGAGGACGGCGCCTACGGACCCGTCGACGGGCTCACCGAATTCGACGGCTCGGCCCTCACCGGTTCCAAAGTCAACGTCCCTTACGCGGCGGCCGCGGACATCCTCCTCGTCACCGCTGCGAGCGCGGGCGGGCCGCTGATCGCCGTCGTACCCGCGGACCGGTCCGGCGTGCGCATCACCGAGACCGTCGCGACCGGCCTCACCCCGACCTACCTCGTCGAGTTCGACGCGGTGGAGGTGGCGGCCGACGAGATCCTCGACGGCGGCGCCGGCACCGTCGATCGAGCACTCGACCTGCTGCGGCTGGCCGTCAGCGCGGACCAGGCCGGCGTGATCGCCGGAGCCCTCGACGCCACCGCCCGTTACGCACGCGAACGAGAGCAGTTCGGAAGGCCGATCGGTTCGTTCCAGGCCGTGGCCGCGCGGCTCGCCGACGGTTACATCGATGTCCAGGCACTCACGCTGAGCGTGCTGCAGGCCGCGTGGCTGCTGTCGGGACTCGCCGACACCGACGCCGACGGGGCCACCGCCGCGGTCGACACCGCCAAGTTCTGGGCGGCCGAAGCCGGACACCGCGTCGCCCACACCACGGTTCACGTGCACGGTGGCGTCGGTCTGGACACCAGCCACCCGGTGCACCGGTACTTCCTGCGCGCCAAGCAGAACGAATTCACGCTGGGCAGCGCCCCGGTGGTGCTCGCCGAACTCGGCGACCTGCTGACGGCGACGCGGTGATTCGGTGACCGCGCCGCCCGCCGCCGTCACCGACGCCCGCTGCCTGTCGGACCTCTACGCCTCGCTGTCGGAGGTCACCGACCGCGGGATGCATTTCGAGGGCGGGTTCACCCCGTGGCGCGATCACTTCACTGCGAGCAGGAAACGTGCTGCGGCGCTGCGCGAACGACTCGATCCCGTCCGTCCTCCGCACGTCGGCGTGCTGCTGCCGAACGTCCCCGAGTTCAGCTTCCTGTTCGGAGCGGCCGCACTGGGCGCGTTCGTCCTGGTCGGGCTCAACAGCACGCGCCGGGGTGCGGCGCTGGCCGCGGACGTGGCCCGGGCGGACTGCCAGATCGTGATCGTCTCGGACGAGACGGCCGAGCTGATTCCGGCGGATCTCCCGGTCCCGGTGCTCAACGTCGACGGCGCCGAGTGGGCCGAGACGGTCTCCGCGGCGTCGTCCGACAGGTTCGCACCGGTGCCCGTGCGACCCGACGATCTGGTGATGCTCATCTTCACCTCCGGCACTACGGGCGACCCCAAGGCCGTGCGCTGCAGTCAGCGCAAGTTCGGTGCGCCGGGAGTGATGCTGGCGCAGCGTTTCGGACTCGGACCCTACGACGTCGCCTACCTGTCGATGCCGATGTTCCACTCCAATTCGCTGATCGCCGGATGGTCGGTGGCGGTGGCCGCCGGCGCGTCGATCGTCCTTCGCAGGAAGTTCTCGGCGACCGGGTTCTGCGAGGACGTGCGTCGGTACGGCGTCACCTACGCGAACTACGTCGGCAAGCCGCTGCGCTATGTCCTGGCCACGCCCGAGCGCGACGACGACGCCCACAGCACCCTCCGCCTGGTGTACGGAAACGAGGCCGGGGCCGCCGATCGCACCGAGTTCGCGCGCCGGTTCGGCTCGCGCGTGGTCGACGGTTTCGGGTCCACCGAGGGCGGTGTCTCGATCACCCGCACCGCGGACACCCCGGACGATGCGCTCGGGCCGCTCACCGCCCCGAACGCCGTCGTCGACCCGGACACACTCGAACCCGTCGCCGCCGGACAGATCGGCGAGATCGTCAACACCGCCGGTGCCGGACTCTTCGACGGCTATTACGGCGATGAGGAGGCGACGGCGCAGCGCCTGCGCGGCGGCGTGTACCGCACCGGAGATCTGGGATGGGTGGATGACGACGGGTACGTGCACTTCGCCGGCCGTCTCGGCGACTGGCTGCGGGTGGACGGCGAGAATCTCGGTACCCGTCCCATCGAGCAGATCCTGCTGCGCCATCGGTTGATAGCCGACGCCACCGTGCTGGGCGTCCCCGACGACATCGGCGACGCCGTCGGTGCCGTGCTGGTGGCACCGGGACTGACGCGGGAGTCGCTGGTGGAGTTCTTGAAGGCGCAGACCGATCTCGGGCCGAAGCAGTGGCCGACCCTGGTCTGGCTCACCGATTCGCAGCCCGAGACCGCGACCTTCAAGACCGCCCGCGCCGCTCTCGCCGCGTCGCTCGGCGAGCCGACCTGGCGCCTGGCCGGCTGAGCGTCAGGGCAGCAGCGCCATCTCCCGCGCATTCCGCACCGCAACCGCGAGGCGGCGTTGCTGCTGCACGGACAAGCCGGTGACCGATCGCTTCCGGATGCGGCCGCGGTCGGTCAGGAAGCGCCTGAGCGTCTGCGTGTCCTTGTAGTCGAAGGTCAGGTTCGGATCGGCGGTACGCCGTTTCACCTCACGCATCACCAGCTCGCCTTCTGAATCCCGGGCAGCTCGCCGCGGTGCGCCATCTCACGGAATCTGATGCGCGACACTCCCGCTTTGCGGAGGTAGCCGCGCGGCCGGCCGTCGACCGCGTCACGATTGCGCAGCCGGGTGGCGCTGGCGTCGCGCGGCTGCTTCGACAACTCCGCCTGAGCCGCCCGGCGGGCCGCGGGCTCGGCGCTCGCATCGACGACGATCCGCTTCAGCTCGGCCCGCCGCTCGGCGTACCGCTCGACCACCGCGCGCCGCTGCCCGTCACGGACGATCTTCGACTTCTTCGCCATCAGCGGTCCTCCTTGAAATCCACGTGCCGCCGCACGATCGGGTCGTATTTGCGCAGGGCGAGACGATCGGGGTCGTTCCTGCGGTTCTTGCGCGTCACGTACGTGTATCCGGTACCGGCCGTCGACCGGAGCTTGATCACCGGCCGCAGATCAGTGCTGCTCGCCATCAGACCCGCTCCCCTCGCCGCCGGATGCGACCGACGACCGCATCGATCCCGTCCCGATCGATCTCCTTGATCCCCTTGGCGCTGACCCGCAACGTCACCCGGCGACCCAGACTGGGCACCCAGTACGTCTTCCGGAACAGATTGGGCCGCCATTGACGCGACGTCCGACGGTGCGAGTGCGACACCGACTTCCCGAATCCGGGTACCGCCCCCGTCACCTGGCATCTCGCTGACATGAAGCCTCCTTACTGACAACGATTCGCATTAACTTCGCCCATGACGGTACAGTGAAATCCGGAATTAATGAAAACCATTACAAGTAAGGAATGAGTCGAGATGCCGCAGGAACGTTCGCACAGAACACCGTTGATCCTGGTCACCGGCCTCGATCGCACTATCTCCGCCAGAATCGCCCACACCCTGGCCACTCCCGGGACCGCGGTGGTGAGCCACGATCTGCGTGACGTCGAGCGCGGCCGCGTCACGCGAACCGTGCATCGGATCGACACCGACGGCCACGACGAGTTCAGTCTCGACGACATCGACCTGGAACACGGATGCGTGTCGTGCACACTCCGCCTCGATCTCCTCCCGCTCCTGCGCACCCTGCACCGCGAGACGCAGGTGTCCCGGATCGTGGTGGTTCTCGATCCGGTGGTGGAACCGGAGAACGTCGCGCTCGAGGTCCACCAGACGGTCGTGCACGTGCCGGGGCTGCCACCCGCCCCCGCGGGCGACGACGTGTGCCTGAGCCACACCGTCTGCGGCGTCGACGCGGCACGGTGGCTCGCCGACGCCACCGGCGATCTCACGCTCGCTGAGGCGGGACTCTCGGCCGCCGAGGACGAGCGCACCCTCGCACAGGTGGCGGTCGGGCAGGTGCGATTCGCCGACACCGTGATCGTGGAGCGCGCCGACTCGGCCGCGGGTGCATGGGAGCTCGCACGGCTGCACGCCGTGCTCGTCCGGTTGGCGCCGGCCGCGGGAATGCGCACGCTCAACAGCAGGCAGCCGCTCGACGCCGCACTGATGGCGCGGGCGCTCGCCTCCGGCACGGCGGAGTCACCGCACGGACGCCCGCGCCGCCCGTTCGATCCCCTGCTGTCGGGACGACCGGACCTCACCGCCGACTGCGGCGTGGAGCTGATGACGATCGAAGCGACGCGCCCGTTCCACCCGGAGCGGCTGCACGTGGCGCTCGACGCCTTGCTCGACGGCGTCGTGACCGCGCAGGGTCGGCTGTGGATCGCGGCGAATCCGAACGACGTGCTGTGGCTCGACTCGGCCGGCGGCGCCCTGGGCATCCGCCGCGTCGGCACCTGGCTGGCCACCGATCCCGCGGCCGCCGCGGATCCGCAGCAGTCCGCGACGGCGGCGTTCTACTGGGACGACGTGCACGGTGATCGCCACACCAGCATCGTCGTCCTGTGCCATCGGGCCGCGCCCGACGAGATCCGCGCCGCCTTCGACGCGGCGCTCGTCACCGATGACGAACTGGCCGCTGGGCCGCGGGCCCTGGCGAACCTGCCGTCCCCGTTCGGCACCGACCATCGCGACCCGTGCGACGACCTCGAGACCACCGACCGGTCCGCCACCGTGGACCAGACCGAAGGAGAGAACCGATGAAGCCCGGAATCCACCCCGAGTACCGCCACGTCGTATTCCGCGACGCGACCACCGGCACGAGTTTCCTCACCCGATCGACAGCCGCCTCGGACGCGACCGTCGAGTGGGAGGACGGCGAGGTCTACCCGCTGATCACCGTCGATGTGACGAGCGATTCCCATCCGTTCTGGACCGGCACCCAGCGTCTGGTGGACGCCGAGGGCCGCGTCGAACGGTTCAAGCGGCGGTACGGGCTGTAAAGCCGACCCGGACGCTCAGTCCAGGGTGGCGTTCATCCTCGCGACCGCTTCGCGGTACTCCGAGACCAGTCCGTCGATCAGTTTCTCCACCGGGGTGATCTCGTTGCAGCGCCCGACGATCTGTCCGGCGGGCATCGCCACCACCTTCGGGTCGTCGGATGCCGAGATCCGCGCGTGCGCCTCGCCCACCAGGAGGTTCTGCAGCGGCATCGGCAGCGGTTCCGGGGCGCCGGGAGCGTCCCACGCGTCGGTCCACGCCGTCTTGAGCAGGCGCGCCGGCTTGCCCGAGTAGATGCGACGCCGGACGGTGTCGCGCGAGGTCGCGGCCAGCAGTGCCTGCTGAACCGTCGACGGTTCGCCCGGCTTGTGCGCGCCGAGGTTGTACTCTGCGGCGGTGAGCCAATAGGTGCCCATCCACACGCCCTGCGCACCGAGCGCGATGGCGGCGGCGATCTGCCTGCCGCTGCCCACACCGCCCGCGGCGAGCACCGGAGCCTCACCGGCGGCGTCGACCAACTCCGGCCAGAGGACCATCGACGTGACCTCGCCGGTGTGCCCGCCGCCCTCATAGCCCTGCGCGATGACGATGTCGACGCCGGCGTCGAGGTGGTGCAGCGCATGCTCCCGCGCTCCGGCGAGCGCCGCGACCGCCACACCGTTGTCGTGCGCGATGCCGATGACGTCCTCGGGAGGCGAGCCGAGCGCATTGGCGATCAGCTTGATCTGCCCGTACTTGCGCGTGTGCTCCATCGCGATGTCGACATGCGAGCGTGCGACCGAGTGCAGCCAGCCGAGCACGCCGGTGTTCACCCGATCGCCGCCGTCCGGCAACTGCGGCACTCCGAGATCGTCGAGCGTCCGCTCGACGAACGCCCGGTGCTCGGGCGGGATCATCGCGTCGAGGTCCATCTTGGATCCCTCGGTGGGGATCTTGGCGGGCATCACGACGTCGACGCCGAAGGGCTTCCCGTCGGTGTTCTCGTGCATCCATTCCAGGACCGCGTCGAGTTCATCCGGCTCGTTGAACCGCACGCATCCCAGGACGCCGAGGCCGCCCGCGCGGCTGATCGCAGCGGCCACCTCCTCGCTGGGGGTGAAGCCGAAGATCGGGTATTCGATCCCGAACCGCTCGCACAATGGGGTTTTCATCGATGTCCTTGTCGTAGAAGAGATTGTGTAAAGGAGATGGTCGTAGAGGCGATGGTCGTAGAAGGGATGGGAGTCACGGGTTCAGAGAGCGTGGTCGGCTTCGCGGGAGCCGGTCACCTCGCGCGCCCACCGATAGTCGGGTTTGCCCGCGGGTGAGCGCTTCACCTCGTCGACGAACCACACGCTCCGCGGGCACTTGTACCCCGCGAGTTCGGCGCGGACGGCCTCGTTGAGGGTCACCAGGTCCGGCCGGACCCCGTCGCGGGTCTGCAGCACGGCCGCGACCCGCTGCCCGAAGCGATCGTCCGCCACGCCCACCACGACTGCGTCGAAGACGTCCGGATGACCCTTGAGCGCGGCCTCGACCTCCTCGGGGAAGACCTTCTCGCCGCCGGTGTTGATCGACATCGACCCGCGGCCGAGCATCGTGATCGTGCCGTCGGCCTCGATGGTCGCGAAGTCGCCCGGCATCGAGTAGCGGACACCGTCGTAGACGACGAAGGTCTCGGCCGATTTGACCGGATCGTTGTGGTAGCGCAGCGGAATGTGGCCCGACCGCGCCAGGCGCCCCACCTCCCCGCTGCCCGGCTCCAGACGGCGACCGTCCTCGGCGAGGACGTGAGCGCTCGGGTCGGCCTTCACCGTCGGCGCACCGACCCGGCTCTGACCCTTCACCGCCACTCCCATGCCGCCGAAGCCGGTCTCCGACGATCCGATCGCGTCGACGATGACCGCGTTCGGCAGACACTCCAGGTAGCGGTCCTTGATCGACGCCGAGAACAGGGCCGCGGACGAGGCCACCGACACCACCGTCGAGGTGTCGTAGCCACCCTTCTCGAGTTCTTCGATCATCGGCCGGCCCATCGCGTCACCGGTGATGAACACGACGTTCACACCGTGCCGTTGCACCGCCTTCCACACCTCGGCGGCGTCGAAATCCGGGTAGACCACCGCCTTCCCACCGGCGAACAGGGACTGGAACACCGCCCACTGGCTGCCGCCGTGGATGAACGGCGGAATCGGGAAGCGCACCAGCTGGCCGCCCTGCGATCCGGTCCGCGCGTGCTCCCATTCGTCCTCGACAGGCCGTCCGGTGTACCAGTCGATCCCGCCCCCGAGCACCCGCCACACGTCCTCCTGACGCCAGACGACGCCCTTCGGCTTTCCCGTCGTGCCGCCCGTGTAGAGCAGGTAGAGATCGTCGTCCGACCGCTCCTCGAAATCCCGTTCCGACGACGACTCGGCGATCGCCGCCTCGTATCCGACGACCGAGACGCCGGCCGCGTTTGAACACTCGGCAGGCGCGTCGGATCCGTCTTCGACGACGATGCGCGCGGTGATGTCGGTGGTCGCATTCGATAACACGTTGCAGACCTTCGCGGCGTACTGGCGCTCATGGATCAGCACCGTCATCTGCGAATCGGTGAAGATGTGCTTCAGCTCGTTCTCCACGTAGCGGTAGTTGACGTTCACCATCACTGCCCGCGCCTTGAAGATCGCGATCATCGACTCGACTGCTTCGATGGTGTTTCTGCTGTACAGGCCCACCGCGTCGCCGGGTGCCACGCCGAGCGACCGCAGCCGGTGCGCCAGCGCGTTGGCCCGGCGATCGAGCTCGGCGTAGGTCAGCGAGCGGTCGCCCGATTCCAGCGCCACGCGGTCGGGCATGAGGTCCACGGCGTGCTCGAAGAGGTCCGCGACAGTGAAGGCCATGCGTCAAAACTAGAACGTGTTACTGTTCGCGGCAAGGAAAACGTCGGGCCAGGAGGAAACATGTCCCCAGAAAGCGCTGCCGCCACCACCGCCGCCGCACCGGAGTGCCTCGTCGAGAAGCGCGGCCACGTGCTGATCGTGACGATGAACCGACCCGAGGCGCGCAACGCACTGTCGGGTCCGATGATGCGGATCATGGAGCAGGCGTGGGACCAGGTGGACGACGATCCGGACATCCGGGTCGCGATCCTGACCGGAGCGGGCGGCTACTTCTGCGCGGGCGCCGACCTCAAGGCCATGAACCAGTCGGCACCGGGCGACTCCTTCGCGAAAGGCGGATGGGACCTCACGCGGCTCCCCGCACTGCTCAAAGGACGCCGGCTGTCGAAGCCGTTGATCGCCGCGGTCGAGGGCCCGGCGATCGCCGGCGGAACCGAGATCCTCCAGGGCACCGACATCCGCGTCGCCGCCGAGAGCGCGAAGTTCGGCGTCTCCGAAGCCAAGTGGGGCCTGTTCCCGCTCGGCGGCAGCGCCGTCCGGCTGGTCCGCCAGATCCCCTACACCGTGGCGGCCGACATCCTCCTGACCGGCCGTCACATCACCGCCGCCGAGGCCAAGGAGTACGGACTCGTGGGCCACGTGGTTCCGGACGGCACGGCGCTGGACAAGGCTCTCGAGATCGCCGACCAGATCGCGGCCAACGGCCCGCTCGCAGTCCAGGCCATCCTCAAGACCATTCGCGACAGCGAGGGCCTGCACGAGGAGGAGGCCTTCAAGATCGACGCCGAACTCGGCGCCAAGGTCTTCGCGTCCAAGGACGCCAAGATCGGCCCGCGCGCCTTCGCCAACCGCGAGAAGCCGGTGTTCACCGGCGAGTAGGAGAGGCTGCGTTGCCCATCGGTCCGTCCCGGCCTACGGTCGTTGCCATGCCGAAAGCGAGCCGCACCGCCGTCCTGGTCTGCCAGGCGCGCGCCGTCGCGGACGGGCGCATCGCGATCGGACGGTTCAGCGATCCCATCGCCATCGACCTGCTCGACGACGACGAGCGCAGAGAGGTCGAGACGGCACGCGGGCCGGACCCGAGACACTGGCGTGACCGTCCGGCCTATGAACTGCTGACGGCGACCGTGGAGATCCTGGCGGCGCGCACCGTCGCGATCGACGACGCCGTGCGCGAGCGGCGGCACAGCCAACTCGTCGTCCTCGGAGCGGGTCTGGACGCCCGGGCCTGGCGGATGCGAAAGCTGCCGCAGACCACCGTCTTCGAGGTGGACCGCCCCGCATCGCAGGCCGACAAGCGCAGGCGCGTCCGGAATCTGGAGCCGGTCACCGAGGAACTCGCATTCGTCCCGGTCGAGTTCGGCACCGACAGTCTCACCGGCGCCCTGGAATCAGCCGGTCATCGCTCCGAACTCCCCACCACGTGGATCTGGGAGGGAGTGCTGCCGTATCTCACGACGGACCAGGTCCGTGCCACCCTCGCGGACGTCGCCGAACGCTCGGCTCCGGGATCTCAGCTGATAGCGACCTATCCGCAACGCCACACGGTGAGCCGTCCGGCGCACTATGCGCTCAAGACGGTCTTCGCGATCGCCGGGCGGCCCGATCCGATGGGCGAGGAACGCCATGTCTCGGCCTGGAGACCGGCGGCGATGCGCGACCTGCTGGAGGATTTCGGGTTCACCGTCGTCTCCGATCGCGATCTGAAATCGATCGCCGACGACGTCGGCGTCCGGACTCGGCACCCGCGCAGACTGGCGAACGGCCACGTCGTGGTGGCCGAGGTCTCGTTCCCGTCCGACCGCGAGACCTGACGCCCGGGGCTCACCGATTCTGTGATCCGGCTAACAGATCGCCCCCTCGGCGTCGACATACCGAGTACGAAGCCACGCGACGAGCCCGCCGAGGAGAAGCTCATGCCCACCCTGCCGACACATCGTCGTTCACTCAGGACCCGTGTCTTCGCCGCGGCGGTCGCCGCCGCTGCCGTCGTCTCGTCGCTTCTCGCCGGGGCGGGAAGCGCCGGCGCCGTGACACGCGAGTACCCGCTCCACGGCTGCCTCAACGTCAGCCCGAACATCGTCGACATGCCCTACCGGCCCTTCCGCGCGATCGTCTCCGAGTACGCCGGGACCACGTATATCCAGATCGACTACGGCAGCCTCTGGATCGGGGTCGGATACGACTCGGTGGCCCGCCTGGACTGGCACAACCTGCAGACCGGGCGGAAGGGCACGATGATCGACCACAGCCAGGTGCGGCCGCCGAACACCGGGGTGCACAACTTCAGCCTCCCCCGCAGCACCTTCGGGCCCGGCAGAGTGCAGTTGCGGCTGAGCACGGTGAACCGCAACGCACTCTGGGCGATACCCGCGCGCAGCTGCGGCGGCGTGGTGGTCGCGCCCTGAACCGCTCGCCGCTGCGTCGCTAGACCAGTTCGCCGAGTGCTCGCACGGTCTGCACATCGCGCGCGGTCACCATCAGCGTGGTGACCCCTGCGGCCTCCCACAACCCGATCTGTTCGCGCACCTCGTCGGCGGTGCCGACCAGCATCGTCTCGCGGACCATCTCGTCGGGCACCGCGGCAAGCGCCTCCTCCTTGCGGCCGGACCGGAACAGCCGGCCGATGTCGTCGACCGCCTGGCCGTACCCCATGCGCCGATAGAGGTCGGCGTGAAAGTTCTTCTCCGCCGCCCCCATCCCGCCGACGTAGAGCGCGGTCGACGGCCGATAGCGGTCGATCGCCGCGGCGACGTCGTCGGTGATCACACACTGAACGGTCGCCGAGATCTCGAAGTCGGCACGCGATCGGCGCGCGCCGGGACGGGCGAAGCCCTCGTCGAGCCACTCGTCGTACATGCCCGCGAGCCGCGGCGTGTAGAAGATCGCGAGCCAGCCGTCGGCGATCTCGGCGGTCTGCGCGACGTTCTTGGGACCTTCGGCTCCCAGCCAGATCGGGATGTCCGCGCGCAGCGGATGGGTGATCGGCTTGAGCGACTTCCCCAGACCGGTGACCCCCTCGCCCTCCCGCCGCGGCAGCGGGTAGTGGGGTCCGTCGCTGACCACGGCGCCCTCGCGCGCCAGCACGTCGCGGACGATCCGCACGTATTCGCGGGTGCGCGCCAACGGCTTGCCGAACGACTGCCCGTACCAGCCCTCCACCACCTGCGGCCCGGAGACGCCGAGACCGATAATGTGCCTGCCGCCCGAGAGATGGTCGAGGGTCAAGGCCGCCATGGCCAGGGTGGTGGGCGGCCGGGCCGACAGCTGGGCCACCGCCGTGCCGAGCCGCAGGGTCGCGGTGGCCGCTCCCCACCAGGCCAGCGGGGTGTACGCATCCGATCCCCAGGACTCCGCGGTGAACACCGAGTCGAATCCCGACTCCTCCGCGGCCACCAACATCTCCGGGACGCCCAGCGGCGGTTGCGCAGTCCAATACCCCAGTTGTAGGCCAAGTTTCACGCGAGAACCCTTCCGTCGAACCCTTGCGACACATACTAGAACGTGTTCTACTTTGGTGGTGTCCAATAGTGCAACCCACCCGACTCCCGAGGTGCAGGTCCCCGCACCCGAGTCACGAATCCTGTCCGCGAAGCTGACCAACACCTTCGCCTACACACGCTCGCTCGGACCGGTCCTGTCGCAGTTCGCCCTCGCCCTGCGCGACGGCCGCATCGTCGGAAGCCGCGGCTCCGACGGCCGCGTCACGGTTCCTCCCGCCGAGTTCGACCCCACCTCCGGGGAGCCGACGACCTCGCTGGTGGAGGTCGCGCCGGTCGGCACGGTCGAGAGCTGGTCCTGGCAGCCGGAGCCGCTCGACGGCCAGATCCTCGACCGGCCGTTCGCCTTCGCCCTCATCAGGCTCGACGGCGCCGACACCGCGCTGCTGCACGTGGTGGACGCCGACGAGCCGTCGCAGATGAGCGTCGGCGCACGCGTCCACGCCGTGTGGCATGCGGCGCGCAGCGGAGCGATCACCGACATCGCCCACTTCAGCCTGGGTGAGACACCGGAGACCGCACCGGAGGCGACCGGCGAGATGATCGTCGACGACGCGGGCGACGTCATCATCACCACGCCGATCACCACCGACATCATGCATTCGGCCGCGGAGTCCGAGAGCTGGTACCTCGAGGGCCTCAAGGCAGGCCGTCTCATCGGCGGTCGGGTGCGTACCGGCGAGGTGTACTTCCCACCCCGGTACGTGAGCCCGGCCGACGGCAGCCCGACCGTCGAGCGGGTGGAGCTGCCCGACACCGGCACCGTCACCACTTTCTGCATCGTGAACGTGCCCTTCCTGGGGCAGCAGATCAAGCCGCCCTACGTCGCCGCCTACGTGCTGCTCGACGGCGCCGACATCCCGTTCCTGCACCTGATCCTCGACTGCCCCGCGGAAGAGGTACGCATGGGCATGCGGGTCAAGGCCGTGTGGCGTCCCGAGGCCGAATGGGACTACACCATGCGCAATATCAGCCACTTCGCCCCGAGCGGCGAACCGGACGCCGACTTCGACGCGTACCGGAATCACCTCTGAGCGGGAAGGAGCTATTCACATGAGCAACAGCACACTCCCGCGCATCGCAGTCGTGGGATTCGCGCACAGCACCAACGACCCCGCATCGACCGGCACCACCAACGGCGTCGAGATGCTGATCCCCTGTTTCCAGAAGCTGTACGCCGATCTGGGCATCAGCCGCACCGACATCGACTTCTGGTGCAGTGGATCGTCGGACTACCTGGCCGGCCGCGCGTTCTCCTTCATCTCCGCGATCGACGCCATCGGCGCCGTTCCGCCGATCAACGAGTCGCACGTCGAGATGGACGGAGCCTGGGCTCTGTACGAGGCGTGGGTCAAGATCGCGACCGGCGAGGTCGACGTCGCACTGGCCTACGGATTCGGCAAGGCCTCGGCAGGCGACTCCGACCGTACGCTCGCGATGCAGACAGACCCCTACACGGTGGCTCCGCTGTGGCCGGACGCCCGGTCGCTCGCGGGCCTGCAGGCTCGCGCAGGCCTGGATTCAGGCGCCTGGACCGAGGCCGACATGGCGGCGGTCGCCGCGCGCACCACCGGAGCCTCGGTCGAGGAACTGCTGGCCGCCGACTACGTCGCCGATCCGCTCCGCGCTCACGACATCGCGCCGTACGCCGACGCCGGTGCCGCCGTGGTGTTGGCCTCCGAGGCCCGCGCCCGTGAGCTGGTCGCGAACCCGGCGTGGGTGACCGGCTGGGATCACCGCATCGACACACCCAATTTCGGTGCACGCGACCTGACGCGGTCGCCGTCCACCGAACTCGCCGCGAACACCGCGTTCGGCGACCGCTCGCGCGATGTGGACGTCGCCGAGATCCACGCCGCCTACACGCATCAGGAACTGATCGTCGCGCGCGAACTCGGGCTCGGCGCTCGCACCAGAATCAACCCGTCGGGCGGCGCCCTGACCGGAAACGCCCTGTTCTCCGTGGGTCTTCAGCGCATCGGCTACGCCGCGCACGAGATCCTCGCGGGCAACGCGCGCACCGCGGTCGCTCACGCGACCAGCGGACCGCTGTTGCAGCAGAACATGGTCGTCACACTCGCAGGAGGAGAGAACTGATGGGCCGCAATCGCGTCGCCGTCCTCGGAACCGGCCAGACCAAGTACGTCGCCAAGCGCACCGACGTGACGATGGCGGGCATGGTCCGCGAGGCGATCGACCGTGCACTCGCCGACGCCCACGTCTCGATCGACGACATCGACGCCATCGTGATCGGCAAGGCGCCCGATCTCTTCGAGGGCTCGATGATGCCGGAGCTGGCGATGGCCGAGGCCATCGGCGCGGTCGGCAAACGACTGATCCGCGTGCACACCGCGGGCTCGGTGGGAGCGTCCACCGCGATCGTGGGCTCCTCCCTGGTCAGCAGCGGCGTCCACGGACGCGTGCTGGCCGTCTCCTGGGAGAAGCAGTCGGAGTCGAACGCCATGTGGGCGCTCTCGATCCCGGTGCCGTTCACGATGCCGGTCGGCGCCGGTGCGGGCGGGTTCTTCGCCCCGCACGTGCGCGCCTACATCAACAATTCGAAGGCGCCGGCGCACATCGGCGCGATGGTCGCCGCCAAGGACCGCCGCAACGGCGCGAAGAACCCGCTCGCGCATCTGCACCAGCCCGATATCACCGTCGAGAAGGTGATGGCCTCGCAGATGCTGTGGGATCCGATCCGTTTCGACGAGACGTGCCCGTCGTCCGACGGAGCGTGCGCGGTGGTGCTCGGCGACGAGCGATCCGCGGACGATGCGATCGCCGAAGGACGCCCCGTGGCGTGGGTGCACGCGACCGCCATGCGCACCGAGCCGCTCTCGTACTCGCACCGCAATGTGGTCAGCCCGCAGGCCGGACGCGACGCCTCGGCCGCATTGTGGAAGGCCGCCGGGATCACCAATCCGCTCGAAGAGGTGGACACGGCCGAGATCTACGTGCCCTTCTCTTGGTTCGAGCCGATGTGGCTGGAGAACCTCGGCTTCATGCCGGAGTACGAGGGCTGGAAGCTCACCGAGGCGGGAGAGACCGAGATCGGCGGGAAGCTCCCCGTCAACGCGTCCGGCGGCGTGCTGTCGTCGAACCCGATCGGCGCCTCGGGCATGATCCGGTGCGCTGAGGCGGCGATCCAGGTGATGGGCAAGGGCGGCGATCACCAGGTGCCCGATGTCCGCAAGGCCTTCGGCCACGCCTATGGCGGCGGCTCACAGTACTTCTCGATGTGGCTGCTCGGCGCGGACAAGCCCTAGCCGCGCCGCGCGGGGGTCAGACGTACGCCTGCGCGGGCATGTTGTTCTGAACAGCCTCCACCAGGGCGCGCACCGCGCGCGCCACCTCCACCCCGGAGTCGGTCAGCGAGTACTCCGGGTGCGACGGCCTCTCGTCGGACATCGTCCGCACGACGAGGCCGTCGTTCGTCAGTGTCTTCAACGTCTGCGTCAGCATCCGGTCGCTGATGCCCTCCACCTGCTCACGCAATTCACAGAAACGCTGCGGAACGGTCTTCAGCTTGCCCAGCACGAGAGCTCCCCAGCGGCCGGTGACGTGCGAGAACACCTCCCGGGACGGGCACTGCTTCGCGAAGACGTCGAACGGGATCATGCCTAGATACTAGCTCTGACCTTTTGCGCTTACGAAAAGTAAGTGATCGAATTCCGGGGACCCCACACATCTCGGTGGGCGAGAACAGAACGATCCCACAAGGAGTCACCTCGACCATGACCTACTTCAAGCAGGGCCAGGGCCTGGCCGTCAGCATCGCCCGGATCATCCTCGGCGTCATCTTCTTCGCCCACGGCTGGCAGAAGTTCTTCACGTTCGGCATGGACGGAGTCAAGGCCAACTTCGAGATGATGGGCGCGCCGGTCCCCGGTGTGAGCGCCTGGCTCGCCGCGCTGGCCGAATTGATCGGAGGCGGCCTGCTGATCGTGGGCCTCGCGGTTCCGGTGGTGTCGGTGATCCTGATCGTCGACATGATCGGCGCGATCTTCATCGCCCACATCGACGCGGGTTTCTGGGCCTCGGACGGCGGTTACGAACTGGTCCTGGCCCTGATCGCCGGCCTGCTGGCCGTCGGTTTCGTCAAGCAGGGAGTGCTGGCCGTCGACACCCACCTCCTCAAGGCGGTCTCCGCGGACAAGGCCCCCGAGAAGGTCGGCGCCGACAGCTGAACGGCCGTTGATTCCAGCAGCGCATCGAGGCGGCCTCGATACGTCCTCGGCTAGCGCCTCGTCCTACTCGGCTACCCTGGGGCACCGCTAAGGCCAGTCGAGTAAGCGCAGGAGCGAAGCGACGAAGCGCATCGAGACGGCCCCGCGTCAGCCTCGATACGTCCTCGGCTAGCGCCTCGTCCTACTCGACTGCCCTGGGGGTCGCTCCGTCAAGCCAGCCGAGTAAGCGGGCCGTTCCGTCAAGCCAGCCGAGTAAGCGGGCCGTTCCGCCAGGGCCAGTCGAGTAAGCGCAGGAGCGAAGCGACGGAGCGCATCGAGGCGAACGCGGGTCCGTCGGGCGCAGCCGCGAGGCTCGACATGAAGAAGTCCCGGCGACCATCTCGGTCGCCGGGACTTCTTCGCCCGTTACTGCATCCGCAGACCTACTGGGGCCGGAACGACTTCATCGTCGCTTCGACCTCCCAGAACGCGCGGAGCGCCTCCAGGTCTCCGTTCTCGTCCGCCTTGTAAGTGAACACGCCTTCGGCCTCGGAGATGTGGCCGCCGATCCGGGTGACGATGGTGCCGATGTAGGCCACCTCGCGACCACAGATGATCTCCTTCTCGAACTGGAAGTCGATGCTCTCGGTCGGTGCGATCGCCTTGTCCCAGAACGCCGACAGCCCGTCGGCGCCACGATGACCCCGCCCTTCCTCGTCGAACATCGACGGGCCGACCGGATCCTCGACGGATCCGTTCGCGGCGAAGTTCGCCAGCCATGCCGCCTTGTCACGAGCTTCGACGGCCTCCCGCGAGCGCCGCCCGGCGAGTACCGCCGGATGGTTCGCGCGGTCGATGTTCAGATACGCGGGAGAGTTCTGGGTGTCGGTCAAGACTTCGTCCCATAATCGACCTGCAGTTCCTTGATGCCGTTGATCCAGCCGTGACGCAGCCGGCGCGGCTGCTCGAGCTTGGTGATGTCGGGCACCAGGTCGGCGAGCGCGTTGAACATCAGGTTGATCTCCATGCGAGCCAGGTTGGCGCCGATGCAGAAGTGCGTGCCGTTGCCGCCGAAGCCGACGTGCGGGTTCGGATCGCGCAGGATGTTGAACGTGAACGGATCCTCGAAGACGTCCTCGTCGTAGTTCGCCGAACCGTAGAACATGCCCACGCGCTGACCGGCCTTGATGTCGACGCCGCCGACCTGGGTGTCGTGCTTGGCCGTGCGCTGGAAGACGTTGACCGGAGTCGCCCACCGGACGATCTCGTCCACCGCCGTGGCCGGACGCTCCTTCTTGAACAGCTCCCACTGATCCGGGTTGTCCAGGAAGGCGTTCATACCGTGCGTGATGGCGTTGCGGGTGGTCTCGTTGCCCGCGACCGTCAGCAGGATGAAGAAGAAGCCGAACTCCGCCTCGGTGAGACCGTGACCGTCGATGTCGGCCTCGATCAGCTGCGTGACGATGTCGTCGGCCGGGCACTTCTTGCGCTCCTCGGCCATGTTGTAGCCGTAGCCGAGGATCTCCATGTTCGCGGTGAGCGGGTCCGTGGTGAACTCCGGGTCATCGGCGTTCATCATCGAGTTCGACCAGTCGAAGAGCTTCATCCGGTCCACTTCGGGCACGCCGAGCAGATCGGCGATCGCCAGCAGCGGCAGGTCGACGGCGACCTGGTGGACGAAGTCGCCCTTACCCTCGTCCGCGGCCTTCTGAACGATCTCTCGCGCGGCGGCGTCGAGCTTCTCCTCCAGCGCGTGGACCGCCTTCGGCGTGAACGCACGGGAGACCACCTTGCGCAGGCGCGTGTGCTCGGGCGGATCGTGGTTGATCAGCAGGGTCTTCGTGACCTCGAGCTGCTCCGGGTCCATGTCGTCCTCGAAGCGGATGATCACGCCGTTCTCGTTCGCCGACCAGTCGTCGGCGTTCTTCGAGATCTCACGGATGTGCTCGTGCTTGGTGACGGCCCAGTAGCCGCCGTCATGGAAGCCGCCGCCCTTGCCGGGCAGCTGAGCGTTCCACCACACCGGCGCGGTCTTGCGGAGCTCGGCGAACTCCTTGACGGGAATACCCTCGACCAGGAGGTCCGGGTTCGTGAAATCCCACCCCTCCTGATGCATGAACGGACACGTGCCGGACGCTTCAACGCTCTGCGCCTGAGTCACGTCATCACCTCAATTCTCTGGCCATGTTCTCCGGTCTCGATCGGAACGAGAACCCGTTACAATTTGCGTAACTCACACTCTGCCACACTGGATAGACGCGAACAAGAACTTGTTCTAGTTTTGACGGAGAAACGTTTCTCGAACAAGGAGTTGGCATGGGTGTACCGGTGATCGTCGAAGCGGTCCGTACTCCGATCGGCAAGCGCAACGGCTGGCTGTCGGGCCTGCATGCGGCGGAGATCCTCGGTGCGGCACAGCGCGGCGTCGTCGAACGCGCGGGAATCGATCCGGGCCTGGTGGAGCAAGTGGTCGGCGGCTGCGTCATGCAGGTCGGCGAGCAGGGCAACAATGTCACGCGCACCGCATGGCTGCACTCGGGCCTACCGTGGCAGACCGGCGCCACCACCATCGACTGCCAGTGCGGATCCGCACAACAGGCCAATCACATGGTCGCCGGCCTGATCGCGACCGGCACCATCGACATCGGCATCGCTTGCGGCGTCGAATGCATGTCACATGTGCCGCTCGGCGCCAACGTCGGCACGGATGCGGGCCCCCGCCGCCCCGATTCGTGGGACATCGACATGCCCAACCAGTTCGACGCCGCCGAGCGGATCGCCAAGCGCCGGGGCATCACCCGCGCCGACGTCGACGCACTCGGGCTCGCCTCGCAGACCAAGGCCAAGCGTGCGTGGGACGAGGGCCGCTTCGACCGCGAGGTCCTCACGGTCAAGGCGCCCGAGCGCACCAAGGAGGGCGAGCTGACCGGTCAGATCCTCGAGGTGAACCGCGATCAGGGTCTGCGCGACACCACGGCCGAGTCGCTGAACGGACTCAAGGCGGTGATCGAGGGCGGCATCCACACCGCCGGCAACTCGTCGCAGATCTCCGACGGCGCGGCGGCCGTGCTGCTGATGGACGAGGACAAGGCCAAGGCGCTCGGCCTGCGTCCGCGGGCCCGGCTGGTGAGCCAGGCGCTCGTCGGAGCCGAACCGTACTACCACCTCGACGGACCCGTTCAGGCCACCGAACGAGTCCTCTCCCGCTCGGGGATGCATCTCAACGACATCGATCTGGTCGAGATCAACGAGGCCTTCGCCTCCGTCGTCCTCAGCTGGGCCCAGATGCACGGTGCCGACATGGACAAGGTGAACGTCAACGGCGGCGCCATCGCCCTCGGGCACCCCGTGGGCAGCACCGGCTCCCGGCTGCTCACCACCGCGTTGCACGAACTCGAGCGCAGCGACAAGCAGACCGCGCTCGTCACGATGTGCGCCGGCGGCGCGCTGGCGACCGCGACCATCATCGAACGGATCTGATTTGGAGGCGAGCTCCCGACCGGCCCAACTCGATTCGCCGGTGGTCGCGCGGATCATCAGGATCGGTTCACGGCTCAACACCCGGCTGTACCGGCTCACGCGCGGACGGCTGGGCGGGACCTGGCGAGTCGGTGCCGCGCTGCGCCGCCCCACACCCGTCTGCCTGCTCACCACGACGGGGCGCAAGTCGGGACAGGAGCGCACCGTTCCGCTCCTGTTCCTGCGCGACGGCGAGTCGATCGTGCTCGTCGCCTCGCAGGGCGGACTGCCGAACAATCCGGCCTGGTACTACAACGTGCGCGATGAGCCGACCGTCCGGATCCAGATCGGCCGGGAAGAGCGCAACTATCTGGCGCGAATCGCGGGCGACGCCGAACGCGCCGAACTCTGGCCGCGGCTGGTCGAGATGTACGCGGACTTCGACACGTACGCCGCGTGGACCGACCGCGAGATCCCGGTCGTGATCTGCGAACCGGTGTGATCGCTCACGGCGTCATCGCGGCGATCGGGCCGTCGGACATGATCACGCCGGTGTCCACCTCCGGTCGGGACGTCCGGGAGAGCGACCCGTCGGCCCCGATCCGTTAGGTGGTCACCCTCGAGGTCAGCCGTGCGGTCAGCACGTCGATGTCGTACAGGTAGCGCCCGTTCGGGTGTAGGAGCACCTGCCCGGGGAGGGTTCCGGCCGGCCCCGGGTAGGGCGAGCCCGCGATCGGCGTCAGCCGCCCGTCGGCGTGGGCGTTGTACGCGGCGATCGATGTGCCGACCGCGTTCGGGACGTACAGGCGCTTGCCGTCCGGTGTCATGACGATGCCGTGCGGGACGCCTCCGGTGGGGTACGGAGACCCCGGGGTCGGTGTCACGGAGCCGTCGTCGCCGATGCGGAATCCCGACAGTCCCATGGAGAACTCGTCGCTGACGTACAGGAACCGACCGTCGGGCGAGTAACCGGGCGCGACCGGCCCGAGCCCCACCTGCGTCACACCGAGACGGCGGATGCCGCCGCCCGGGCCGAGGGCGTAATTCGTCATCGTGTTGCCGATGTAGCTGACCACGCGCATCCGGGTGCCGCTCGGGTCGATGCCGCCCATACCGACCATGCTGAACCCGTCGACCGGCGCGGTCGGCTTCCCCGTCGCGATCAGCGCGCCGCTGCCGGTGACGCGATAGGACGTCACCCGGCCGGGGACGCCGCCGAGAACCACGTACAGATACTTGCCGTCGGGCGTGAGCCGGGCGGCCGTCGGCGCGCCGCCCACCTTCACATCGGCACCCGGGATCGGAGTGAGCCGGCCGCTGCCGGAGATCCGGTAACCGCTGACCCCGCCATCGAGTGCGTGCGGAACGTAGACCTTCTCTCCATCCGGACTCACCACGAGCGACAGCACCCCGAGAC
Organism: Gordonia cholesterolivorans; assembly: GCF_039531975.1. Classification (NCBI taxonomy): domain Bacteria; kingdom Bacillati; phylum Actinomycetota; class Actinomycetes; order Mycobacteriales; family Gordoniaceae; genus Gordonia; species Gordonia cholesterolivorans. The sequence goes on from NZ_BAAARB010000013.1 coordinate 34,517, forward strand.
CGGTGGCGAAGGGGCTGCCCGGGACTGGGGTGAGCGCACCGTCGTCGTGCACGCGCAGGACGCTGATCCCCTGGGACGCGGTACCCGCGGTCAGCAGGAAGCGCGGATGCGGGGTGCCGGCGTGTGCCGTGCCCGGCACCCCGGCGGTCAGCAGGACGAGGCCGGTGAGAAGAGCCGTCAGCCGGACGCGGACACCGTTCGGGAGAATAGCCATGTCAGGACTTTCGCTGTCGGTGGCCCCGAGAGGCGAGGCCGGTTCGGGCTCATCGTCTCCCGGCCTGCGACGCCGGAACTGTCACGATTCCTGCACACTCGTCCGGCTCCTCTCCCGCCGAACTATCCGACGGCGCGGCCGGCACCCTCCCAGAACTGCGCGCGCAGCGCCTTCTTGTCCGGCTTGCCGAGCGCCGTCAACGGCAGCGATTCGGCGAACACGACCTGTTTGGGCGCCTGCACCGCACCCTTGCGTTCCTTGACCGCGGCCTGGATGTCCGCGGCGATCTGCGTCTGCGCCGCGTCCCCGGCATCGGCGTCGGGGCGCAGGACCACCACCGCGGTCACCGCCTCTCCCCATTTCTCATCCGGCACGCCGATCACCCCGACCTGTGCGACCGCGGGATGCTCGGCGACCACGTCCTCCACCTCGCGGGGGAACACGTTGAATCCGCCGGAGACGATCATGTCCTTGGTGCGGTCGACGATGAACCAGAAGCCGTCCTCGTCCTCGCGGGCGACGTCGCCGGTGTGCAGCCAGCCGTCGACGAAGGTCTCGGCGGTCTGCTCGGGCAGCCCGAGATAACCGCCGGCCAGCAGCGGACCGGACACGCAGATCTCACCCGGCTCACCCCGCGCCACGCGGTTGCCCTCCGAATCGAGCAGGGCGGTGCGCAGGAACGCCGACGGGCGTCCGCAACTGCCTAGGCGGGCCTTGTCGTGTTCGTCTTTGCGCAGGTAGCTGATGACCATCGGCGCCTCGGACTGGCCGTAGTACTGCGCGAAGATCGGCCCGAACCGCTCGATCGCCTCCGCCAGCCGGACCGGATTCATCGGCGACGCGCCGTAATAGACGGTTTCAAGGGACGAGAGATCGCGGGTGCGGGAGTCCGGGTGGTCCATCAGGGCGTACAGCATCGACGGCACGAGCATGGTGGCGGTGATCCGCTCCCGCTCGATGGTCTCGAGGACCAGCGCCGGATCGAACTTGCTCAGGACCAGCATCGTGCCGCCCTTGATGAGGGTGGGCACGAAGAAGGCCGCGCCCGCATGCGAGAGCGGAGTGCACATCAGGAACTTCGGCCGCTCGGGCCATTCCCACTCGGCCAGCTGGATCTGCGTCATCGTCGACATCGCGCGGGCGGTCCCGATGACGCCCTTGGGCTTTCCGGTGGTGCCGCCGGTGTAGGTGATCGAGACGACGTGGTCGGGATCGAGCACCGCGGCGGTCAGTTCTCGGACGGGGTACTTCTGAGCGGCGGCGACGATGTCCACGCCGATGTCGGTGAGCTCAGCGGGTACCGGGCCGAGGGTGAGGACCCGGGTGAGCCCGTCGACCCGCTTCACCAGTTCCACCGCTCGCTCGACGAACATCGGATTCGGATCGATGACCAGCGTCGACACGCCCGCGTCCGCGAGGACGTAGGCGTGATCGTCGAGCGACCCGAGCGGGTGCAGCGCCGTTCGGCGCCAGCCCTGCGTCTGGCCCGCTCCGATCACGAACAGCACCTCGGGGCGGTTCAGTGCGAGCAGCCCGACGGCGGTTCCCGTGCCTGCACCGGCCGCCTCGAAGGCCTGGATGTAGCGACTGATCTGGTCGGCCATCTCACCGCCGGTGAGTTCGGCGTCGCCGAGCTTCAGAACCGGCTTGTCCCGGTGACGGCGCAGGGCCGCGACCATCAGGTCGCCGAGGTGGACGGGGTTGCGCAGCGCGTCGGCCGCAGTCATTTCGGATCCCATGTGCGCAAATACTAGAACGTGTTCTAGCTGACTGGAAGCACTCGATCGAAAACTGTTGCCGCACAGACTCTCTCGAGAGGTCTCCGATTCGGGATCCCGTCACGAAAAGAGCGCCGAGATCGCGACCGGCGAAAAGAAGTCCAACCGTTCGGCCGGGATCGGACCTAGTATCGAGATATGACGGATCTGGACCAGGCAGCAACCCGACGAGACATCACCGACGCGCTGTTGACCGCGATGGAGCGGCGGCACGAGGTACTCGACGCGATCGTCGACGCAGAGGATCGCGATGCCGCGGCGACTGCGATCGCCGACCTTCTCGGCAAGTCGAAACTGGGCGCGGAAGCGGTCCTGAACATGTCCTTCTACCAGCTCACCAAGACCGAGCGGCGCCACAACCAGGCCGAACTCGACAATCTCAACGAGGAGATCACCTTCACGCTCGCCGAGCGGCCGGCGAGTTCGGGCGACAGCCTCGACCTCCGTCCCTTCTCCGCCGACGATGACGCCGATCTGTTCGCCGAACGCACCGCCGAACAGGGTGTCGCGGGCGACGGGTCGGGCGCGCCGGCCGGGGACGTCGCAGACGAGATCACCAAGGGCGTCGACCGCGTCGACGCCGAAGACGCCGTCTGGCTGGTGGCCGTGGAAGGCGACCAGAAGGTGGGCATCGTCTTCGGCGAGCTGAACGACGGAGAGGTCGACGTCCGCATCTGGATTCGCCCGGAATCACGCAAGCGCGGCTACGGCACTGCGGCGCTGCGCAAGTCGCGCTCGGAGATGGCAGCGCTGTTCCCCGGCGTCCCGATGGTGGTGCGGGCCCCCAGCGCCTGACGCGGCACCCTGCAGACCCTCAGGCGGGCCCGGTCCACGACGGACCGGGCCCGTCGCCCATTGCGCCGGCCAGCATGGACTCGAAACCGAACCGCAGCGCGTCCAGCGAATCGACCGTCCCCATCTGGTAGCCGATGAGCAGGTACATGGCCACCTGCGCGAACTTCTCCGCCCTGTCGGCGTCACCGATGACCTCGGCCGACGTCTCGCGAATCACCTCCGCGCGCTCCCGGTCGACCTCCACCAAGTGCGCCCGCACCCCGGAATCGTGGGTCGACCAGACCCGGATCGCCGCTTCGGAGGCACGATCGAGCCCGAGGCCGACGCCGATCAGGAAGTCGATCCGCTCCCTGGGGTCGTCGACGGCGATCGCGTCTCCGATCGGTCTGCGGCTGTGTTCCTCTCGCCAGTAGTCGATCAGCGCCGACTTGTACTCGGCCCAGTCCGCGAAGGCGTGATAGAAGCTGCCCGTCGTCGTGCCGGCGACCCGGCAGACCTGCGCCAGTTTGAGACCCGCGTGCCCGTGTTCCCCCAGCACCTCCAGGCCCGCGTCCAGAAACCGCCTGCGCGCATGCTCGGACGGCACCGATTGCTTCTTCACCATGCGAACCCGCCTCCCACACCTGCGACGTGACCCCTTGCACAAAACTATAACTCAACTTACAGTGAGCTCACCGACAGGCAGGAGCCGACCGATGACACTCAAGACGCTGGTCCAGACACCGTCCCGGACCGCGGGCATGGATCCGGAGACCGAGTTCCACGAGATCTACCGTGCCCTGGCCACGTACGAGTTCCCCTGGGACATCAATCAAGCGCTGAGCTTCGCCCTGTTCCGGACGTACGCGGTCCCGAGCATCGGCGACCTCCTCGACCGGACCGGCGAGTTCCGCGACCGACCGCAGAAGCGGTACGACGACACCGCCGTCCTGCTCGAGGTGCCGCTCCTGAAAGGCTTCGACAGCACCGACGGCAGGGCCGCGATTCGCCGGATCAACCAGATGCACAAGATGTTCGAGATCAGCAACGACGACATGCGGTACGTACTGGCCACCTTCGTCGTCGTGCCGGTCCGCTGGATCGCCGATTACGGCAGACGCCCGCTCACCGACGACGAGATCCGCGCGACCGTGCTGTACTACCGGCAACTCGGCAGACACATGGCGATCAAGGACGTACCGGAGACCTACGAGGAGTTCGCAGCTCTGATGGACTCGTACGAGGCCGCCCACTACCGGTCCGGCGGCACCGCGGGCGTCCGCCGCACCGGCGACGCGACGATCGACCTGTTCAAGACCTTCTACCCGGCGCCGCTGCGACCGTTGATCGGCGCCTTCAGTCTGTCGGTGATGGACGGCGCACTGCTCGACGCCTTCGGCTACCGGCGTCCGCCCGCCGCGCTGCGGTTCGCGTCGAGGGCAGGCCTCCGAATCCGGGGCCGGCTGGTCTCACTGCTGCCCCGGCGTCGGCGGCCGCGACATGTTCACGATCTGCCCCGGATCAAGAGCTATCCGAACGGCTTCGACATCGAGCGGATGGGCACCTTCGCACCGCCCGGATGCCCGGTCAGGCACTGATCGGACCGCCGATACCCGAGACCTACTCTCCGCGCCAGACCGGTTCGCGCTTCTCGGCGAACGCGCGCGGTCCCTCCCTCGCGTCAGCGGAGGCGAGGACCGTGAGCCCGGCCTCCTGATTGACGGCCCAGGGCTCTTCGGCGCCCCATTCGGGGTCCCACTCCGACCGGCCCTGATGTGTCCGGTAGACGGCGCGTTTGCTGAGCTGTACCGCCAGCGGTGCGTTGGCCGCTATCCGGTGCGCCAACGCGAGCGCGGTGTCCAGGACCTCGGCGGCCGGGACGACGCGGTTGACCAGTCCCCACTCGCAGGCGGTCGCGGCGTCGACCCCGTCGCCGGTGAGGATCATCTCCAGGGCCCGCTTGAGCGGAAGCTGCCGCGCCAGCCGGATCACACCGCCGCCACCGGCGATCAGTCCGCGTTTCACCTCGGGCAGTCCGAAGACCGCGGAGTCGGCGGCGACCACGAGATCGCAGGCGAGAGCGAGTTCGGTCCCGCCGCCGAGCGCCGTTCCGTTGACCGCCGCGATGAGCGGCTTGTCGGTCCAGTGCCGCACCAGACCCGCCAGCCCCCACTCCGGATGGGTGTCGTCGATGATCGGCTCACCGCGTGCGACGGCCTTGAGGTCGGCCCCCGCGCAGAAGGCCCGGCCCGCTCCGGTGAGCACCACCGCCCGCACCGCGCGATCGGCGGAGGCCCTCTCCAGCGCCTCCCCCAGCCCGGTCGCGACGGCCCCGTCGATCGCGTTCAGCGCCTCGGGCCGGTTCAGCGTCACCACGGCGACGCCGTCGCACGCTTCGTAGCGGACCGATCCCTCCGCGGTCTCAGACATCTGCGAGCCCTCTCAGCGGGCGCCGTATGCCTTGACTTGGACCGGTGAAGCGTCGATCAGCTCGGCGACCACCGGAGTCAGCTCCGCGACCTCCCAGCGCGCGCCCTTGTCGCGCGAGGCCGCACGCTGCCAGCCGTCGAGCACCGTGACGCGGCCGCCCTCGACCTCGAAGAGCCGCCCGGTGACGGAGGCCGACGCCGGCGAGCCCAGCCACACCACCAGCGGCGAGATGTTCGCGGGATCCATCGCGTCGAAGGAGCCGTCCTCCGGCGCCGCCATCTGCGCGGCCATCGCCTCGCCCGCACCCATCGTCATCTGAGTGCGTGCGGCCGGGGCGATGCCGTTGACGGTGACCCCGTATCCGCCGAGTTCGGCGGCCGCTTGAATCGTCAGTTCGGCGATGGCGGCCTTGGCGGCGGCGTAGTTGCCCTGCCCCACCGAGCCGAAGATGCCGGCTCCCGAGCTGGTGTTGATGATCCGGGCCTGCACGCGTTCACCGGCTTTGGCCTGGGCGCGCCAGTGCGCTCCGGCATGACGCAGCATCACGAAGTGCCCCTTGAGGTGCACGCGGACCACCGAATCCCACTCGTCCTCACTCAGCGAGAGCAGCATCCGGTCCCGCAGGAATCCCGCGTTGTTGACCAGCGCGTCGAGACGGCCGAAGGCATCGATCGCAGTCGCGACGATCGCGGCGCCGGTGTCCCAGTCGGCGACGTCGCCCACCGCCGCGACGGCGTCGCCGCCGGCCGCCCTGATCTCGTCGACGACGGCCGCGGCCGATTCCGCCGCGTAGTCGTTGACCACCACCTTGGCGCCGTCGGCGGCGAAAGCGTGCGCGTGCGCGCGCCCGATCCCCTGGCCGGCACCGGTGACGATGACGACGCGGCCCTCATTGGTCTTGTTGCTCAATGCTCTTCACTCTCTCTCGGAAGTCTGCGGCGGTACCCGACCGTCGCGGTTCTCAGGCGTCGTTGCCGGCGTTCGCGGCGGACAGGAAGGCCGGCTTCTCGCCGCCGCCGTGGACGGTGACGGTGGAACCGGTGATGTACTGCGACAGCGGCGACAGCAGAAAAGCCACCGCATTGCCGATGTCGGCGGGCCGGGCCATGCGGCCCATCGGGATGGTGGCGCCGACGGCGGCCACCCCCGCCTCGTCGCCGAAGTGCAGATGCGCCAGCTCGGTCTGCACCGGGCCGCAGACCACCGAGTTGACCCGCACCGACGGCGCCCATTCGACGGCGAGCGTCTCGGTGAGATTGTCCAGACCGGCCTTCGCCGCACCGTAGGCGGCGGTGCCCGGGGACGGCCGGTGCCCGCTGACGCTCGACACGTTGACGATGGCGCCGCCGCCGTCCTGGGTCGACATCACTCGGTGCGCGGCGCGCGCGACGATCAGCGGCGCGACGAGATTGAGTTCGACGATCTTCCGGGAGAAGTTGTCGGAGGCATCCGCGGCCGGCGCGAACGGCGAGCCGCCCGCGTTGTTCACCACGCCGTCGAGCCTGCCGTGCGCGGCGACGATCTGCTCGATCATCGAGGCCACCGCATCACCGTCGCGGACGTCGCAGGGATAGAACTCGCGGTCGTCGTCGCCCGGGCGTCGAGCGCAGACGACGGGCGTGGCGCCGAGGTCGTCGAGCACTTGCGCGATTCCCGCGCCCACCCCGCGGACACCGCCGGTGATCAGGACGATTCTCCCTGCCAGCCCCAGATTCACCGGGCCGTGCACTGCTTCGGTCATGGTGCTACTGTAACAAACAACCAAGCATTTGCTTGGGTAGCTCGTCAGAGCCCCACCCAGCCCAGACAAAGGAGTCGGTGTGCCGATCACCACCGCCCGCGCCGAATCCGGCATCGTCACCGTGACGGTCGACTTTCCGCCGGTCAACGCGCTGCCCAGCGCCGCATGGTTCGAACTCGCCGACGCGATCAGTGCCGCGGGCGCCGATCCGGAGACCTCAGTGGTCATCCTGCGAGCAGAGGGACGCGGCTTCAATGCGGGCGTCGACATCAAGGAGATGCAGCAGACCACCGGTTTCGGTGCCCTGATCGACGCCAACCGCGGGTGCGCCGCGGCCTTCTCCGCCGTGTACGACTGCGAGGTCCCGGTGATCGTCGCGGTCAACGGTTTCTGCGTGGGCGGCGGCATCGGCCTGGTCGGCAACGCCGACGTGATCGTCGCCTCCGACGACGCCGTCTTCGGCCTGCCGGAGGTCGATCGCGGTGCGCTCGGCGCGGCCACGCATCTGGCACGCCTGGTGCCGCAGCACCTGATGCGGACGCTGTACTACACCGCGCAGAACGTGACCGCGCAGCAGCTGGTGCAGTTCGGCTCCTGCTACAAGGCCGTCCCGCGAGAGGAACTGCTGGAGACCGCGCTCGAGGTCGCCCGTCTGATCGACGCCAAGGACACGCGTGTCATCCGGGCGGCCAAGGCGGCGATCAACGGTATCGATCCGGTGGACGTCAAGACCAGCTATCTGCTCGAGCAGCGTTACACGTACGAACTGAATCTGGCCGGAGTGGCCGACGAGCACCGCGACGCGTTCGTCGAGACCGGTAAGACACTGAAGGGGAACTGACACCGAATGGCCACCAAGACTGACAAGACGTCGAGCCTCGACGACGTGGTCGCCGAACTGCGCGACGGCATGACGATCGGCATCGGCGGCTGGGGCTCCCGGCGCAAGCCGATGGCGCTGGTCCGCGCCATCGCCCGCTCGGATGTGAAGGATCTGACCGTGGTGACCTACGGCGGCGCCGACCTCGGGCTGCTGTGCGCGGCGGGCAAGGTGAAACGCGCGTACTACGGCTTCGTCTCCCTCGACGCCGCACCGTTCTACGATCCCTGGTTCGCCAAGGCGCGTCTGTCCGGCGCCATCGAGGCCCGCGAGATGGACGAGGGCATGGTCAAGTGCGGCCTGGAGGCCGCCGCCGCACGCCTGCCCTTCCTGCCCATCCGCGCCGGACTCGGCTCCGCCGTCCCCGATTTCTGGGAAGGCGAGCTCAAAACCGTCGAATCCCCGTATCCGGATGCCGACGGACGCACCCAGACTCTCATCGCGATGCCCGCGCTCGAGCTCGACGCGGCATTCGTCCACCTCGACATCGCCGATCCTCACGGGAACGCCGCCTACACCGGAGTCGATCCGTACTTCGACGATCTGTACCTGGCCGCGGCGCGGCGCCGCTATCTGGAAGCCGACCAGGTGGTCCCCACCGAGGAACTGGTGGACTCCGTCGCCCGCGAACGTCTTCTGATCAACCGGATGAACGTCGACCGCGTGGTCCACACCCCGAACGGCGCACACTTCACCTTCGCGGGCGGATACGGCCGCGACAACGCGTTCCTGAAGCACTACGCGACCTCTGCGGCAGACGACGAGAGCTGGTCGGCGTTCAAGACCCGCTTCCTCGACGTCGACGAGGCCGGATACCAGACCGAGGTCGCCAAGTGGCAGGCCGAGCAGGAGGAAGCCAAGTGAGCAGTCCCGAGACCACCGCTGTCATCACCCGCGCCGAGTACTGCGTCGCGGCGTGTGCCGACATCTTCACCGGCGCGGGCGAGATCATGGCGTCGCCGATGGCCACCACTCCGCTGATCGGCGCCCGGCTGGCGCGACTGACCACCGAACCCGATCTGCTCATCACCGACGGCGAAGCGCTCATCCTGGCCGACACACCCGCGGTGGGCCGGTCGGGTCCGGTGGAAGGGTGGATGCCCTTCCGCAAGGTGTTCGACGTGGTCGCCTCCGGCCGGCGGCACGTGGTGATGGGCGCCAACCAGATCGACCGCTACGGAAACCAGAACCTCTCGGCGTTCGGTCCGCTGCAGCAGCCGACTCGCCAGATGTTCGGCGTGCGCGGCGCTCCCGGCAACACCATCAACCACCCGACCAGCTACTGGGTCGGGAACCATACGGCTCGGGTGTTCCCGGAGCGGGTCGACATCGTCTCCGGCGTCGGCTTCGACAAGGTGGACGAGCGCAATCCCGCCTTCGACGATCTGAACATCCACCGAGTGGTCACCAACCTCGGCGTTTTCGACTTCCGCGGACCCGGCCACACCATGCGGGCCCTGTCGCTGCATCCGGGCGTGACGCCGGAGGCGGTCGCCGACGCCACCGGCTTCCCGGTGGCCGACCTCGAATCGGCCCCGGCCACCGCGGACCCGACCGACGAACAGTTGCGGCTCATCCGCGAGGTCCTCGACCCCAAGAATCTCCGTGACCGCGAGGTCCGGTCGTGACCGCGCCTCACAACAGACCGGCGCCCGCGGCTCCGCTGCCGACTCGCTTCACCGAACTGGTCGGCATCGACTATCCGATCGTGCAGACCGGCATGGGCTGGGTCTCCGGACCGTCACTGACGGCCGCCACCGCCGAAGCCGGCGGACTGGGCATCCTCGCATCGGCGACGATGACCTACGACGAACTCGAGTTCGCGATCAAGAAGACCAAGTCGCTGACCGACAAGCCCTTCGGGGTCAACCTGCGCGCGGACGCGACCGATGCGGCCGAGCGCGTGGATCTGATGATCCGCGAAGGCGTGAAGGTCGCCTCGTTCGCGCTGGCTCCGAAGAAGGAGCTGATCGCGAAGCTGAAAGACAACGGCCTGGTGGTGGTGCCGTCGATCGGCGCCGCCAAGCACGCGGTGAAGGTCGCGTCATGGGGCGCCGACGCCGTCATCGTGCAGGGCGGCGAGGGCGGCGGCCACACCGGCGGCGTGGCGACCACGCTGCTGCTGCCGTCGGTGATCGACGCCCTCGGCGGCGGCGACGGGACGACGTCGATCCCGGTGATCGCCGCCGGCGGCTTCTTCGACGGTCGCGGTCTGGTGGCCGCACTCGCCTACGGCGCCGAAGGCATAGCGATGGGCACCCGGTTCCTCCTGACCAGTGACTCCGCCGTCCCGGACAGCGTCAAGCGCGAATACCTCAAACGGGGACTGAACGACACGGTGGTGTCGCTCAAGGTGGACGGCATGCCGCACCGCGTGCTGCGGACCGAGCTCGTCAACGCCCTCGAAAGCGGTTCCCGCGCGAAGGCGCTGCTGGCCGCGGCGCGCAACGCCAACGAGTTCAAGCAGCTCACCGGTATGAAGTGGACCACCATGCTGCGCGACGGTGCATCGATGAAGAAGTCGGGCGAGCGGACCTGGCAGCAGATCATCATGGCAGGCAACACCCCGATGCTGCTCAAGGCCGGATTGGTCGACGGCAACACCGACGCCGGCGTGCTCGCGTCCGGCCAGGTGGTCGGCATGATCGACGATCTGCCGTCCTGCGCGGAACTGATCACCTCGATCATGACGCAAGCGCACGCGCGCCTGGCCGCGCTTCCCCGCTGAGCGTCTCCCACGCTCCGCAGACAACGAATCGGCCCCGGCACTCTCTCGAGTGTCGGGGCCGTTTCGGCGGACCGGAACTACTTCTCGGTCGGCGCAGCCTTCTTGGCGGGCGCGGCCTTCTTGGCCGGGGTGGCCTTCTTGGCCGGAGCCGGCTTGCGCGCGGCAGCGGTGCTCACCTTCTTGGCGGCGGCATCGGCGTCGGCCTTGGCCTTGGTGCCGGCCTTCTCGATGTCCGCCGCGGTCTCCTGCAGCTTCTCGGAGACCTCGTCGGCGGCGACAGCCGCATCCTCGACGCGGTCGGCGGCGCGGCCGGCGAGTGCGGCAGCGCGCTCGCCCACGGCACGGGTCTGGGTCGAGACGGCGCCCAGGGCGTCCTCGGTCAGGTCGACGGCGTCGTTGTAGACCTTCTCGACGCGAGCCAGGTTCTCCTCGACGTACGGGGTCTGGCGAAGACGCTCCACGGCGCTCTCGCCGCGCTCGGCGAGCGAGTTGTACAGGCCGGTGGTGGCCTCGATGTAGGGCTCGGCGACCTTGCGCAGTTCGTCAGCGGTCAGCTTGGCGCGCAGTTCCTCGATCGACGGGAACTCGGTCGGCAGATCGGTGATCCGGCTACGGGTCTCGTCCAGGCGGCTCTGGGTGCGCTCGCGCGAGGCCTGGGCGCGGTTCTTCAGCTCGGCGAGGGCGTCCTTGACTTCCTGGACGGCGACGTCGCCGGCGCCGACGACGGCGTAGACCGGGGTGGGCAGAGTACGTTCGGCGGTGCTCATGGCAACTCCTTGCTTGCTTTAACTTGCACCACCAGTGTGCGTCAATGTGCTAGCAAATGCTAGCGCTAGGAGCGTGTGAGTGGTCGATGTCACTGCTACTGAAAGTACTTCCGCCTGCAATAAACGTCGTGTTCACCGTGGTTTCTTGCGCAACTACCACTCGTCCGCCCCAGCGCAACCCTTTAGCTCGCTGCTAGCAGAATCTACGCCTTAGGCGCTTTGTCAGCGTCCATCCGACGCCGCAGCCTGCGTGCTGCAGCAACCATGTTGCGGAGTGCCGGTTCCAGTTGCCAGTAGTGCCGCGTCTTCAATCCGCCGTCCGGGTTGGCCCAGAGCCGATCGATCGGAATCGCCGACGCGGCCCGGGTGAGACGGTCGTCGATCGTGTCGATGTCCGGGATCACCGCGCTGCGGCTCTCGTAAACCCCCGGCCCCACCCCGCGCTCGATGGCGGTGCCGTGCTCGGTCAGTTCGCTCAGCACCCAGTCGATGGACCGCGTCGCCACGATCGACGTGACGTCGGCGTCCATCGCGTTGAACGCCTCGACCACTTCGGCGATCGAGGAGTAGCCGAGGTGCGTGTGGATCTGCGTCTCGGGTTTCGCGCCGCCGACCGCCAGTTTGAACGCCGCGACCGCCCAGTCGAGATAGCCTTCGCGGCCCCGTTCGCGCAGAGGCAGCAACTCCCGGATCGACGGCTCGTCGACCTGGATGATCTTGATTCCCGCCCGCTCCAGATCCGCCACCTCGTCGCGGACGGCCAGCGCCAGTTGCTCGGCGGTCTCGTACAGCGGCTGGTCCTGCCGGACGAACGACCGTGCGAGCATCGTGACCGGGCCGGTGAGAATGCCCTTGACGGGCTTGTCGGTCAGCGACTGCGCGTAGGTGATCCATTCGATCGTCATCGGACCCCGCCGCTTCACATCGCCGTAGAGGATCGGCGGCCGGACGTATCGCGAGCCGTATACCTGGACCCAGCCCATGTGGGTGAAGGCGTAGCCCTCCATCAGTTCGGCGAAGTACTGGATCATGTCGTTGCGCTCGGGTTCACCGTGGACGAGGACGTCGAGCCCGATGTCCTCCTGCAACTCGATGACCCGCCGGATCTCCTCGCGGAGCCGCTCGGCGTACTCGTCCCAGGTGAGCCGACCCTGCCCGTAGTAGTGCCGGGCGCGTCGGATGTCCGCGGTCTGCGGAAACGACCCCAGCGTGCACGTCGGCACCGGCGGCAGCCCGAGGACTGCGGCCTGGGCCCTCCGGCGTTCGGCGTACGGAGCTCGTTCGCGCTGGTCCGGTCGGATATTGGCGACTCGTTGACGGACCTCGTGCTTGAGCTTGAAGTGGACGGTCGCCGGACGCGTGTACCAGTGTTCGGGCGCCCCCTCGGAGATCGCCTTCGCCAGCGCGATCACCTCGGCGACCTTCTGCTTGGCGAACGAGAGCCGGTCGGCCACATCGCCGGGAAGGTCGGGTTCGATGAGCTTGTCGACGGGGACGTGCATCAGGGTGCACGACGTCGACACGACGAGATCGGGGATCACCTTCTTGATCTGGAGCAGGTAGTCGAGCTTCCCGCCCTTGGCCGCCTTCCAGACGTTGCGGCCGTCGATCACCCCCGCGTACAGCCGCTTGCGGCGGAGCCCGGCGATCTCCATCAGCATGCTCGGCGTCATGGGCGCGGACACGAGATCGAGACCGATCGCCTCGATCTTGGTCGCCGCGAGAATCGGGAGAGCCGGGCCCAGATCGCCGTACTCGCCGGTGACGAGGATCCGCGGACGCAGCCCCGCGCCGCCGAGTCGGTCGTAGGCGCGGGCGAGCGCCGCGAGATCGGCGTCGGTGCGGTCGGAGGTGAAAGCGGGCTCGTCGAGCTGAACACACTTGGTGTTCTGCTTGGCCAGCTTCTCGAACAACTCGATGTACACCTCGAGCAGGTCGTCGAGCCGGTCGAGCGGACGGAACCCGTCCGGTGCGTCGGCCGCCGGCTTGCTCATCAGCAGCAGGCTGACCGGCCCCAGCATGATCGGTCGCAGTTCGATGCCCGCTTCCGCGGCGCGCGCATGCTCGTCGAGCAGGTTCTCACTGAGCCAACCCGCTCGGCCGAGCGAGAACTCGGTGTCCGGGCCGACCTCCGGCTGCCGGTAGTAGTAGTTGGTGTCGAAGTACTTGATCAGCTCCAACGGCGGGAAGTCGGGCTTGCCGCGAGCCATCGCGAAGTAGAAGTCGATCGGATCGAGCTCGGCGTGCAGCGGCTCGAAGCGACGCGGCACCATCCCGAACATCAGCGCGTTGTCGAGAACGTGGTCGTAGAACGAGAAGGTGTTGCCCGGAACCTGCTCGAGACCGGTGGCGGCGAGCTCACGCCACGTCGACTCGGCGAGCTCACGGCCGGCGGCGAGGAGCTTCCCGCGATCGCCGGAGCCGTGCCAGTAGTCCTCGAGCGCGAATTTCAGTTCGCGGCGCGCACCGATTCTCGGGTACCCGAGAATCGATGACCCGTACTCGATGCCGTCAGCGCGTGTCATGGCGCACGCCTACTTGGCCGCGCCGTCGCCGTACTGATAGAAACCGCGACCGGACTTCTTACCCAGACGCCCTGCCTCGACCATGCGCAGCAGCAGCGGCGGCGGCGAGTACAGCGGTTCCTTGAACTCCTCGTACATGCTGTCGGCGATCGCCTTGACGGTGTCGAGCCCGACGAGGTCCGTGAGCTTGAGCGGACCCATCGGATGTGCGCAGCCGAGCACCATCGCCTTGTCGATGTCCTCCACCGTGGCGAATCCGCTCTCCACCATGCGCACCGCCGACAGCAGGTACGGCACCAGCAGCGCGTTGACCACGAAGCCGGAACGGTCGGACGAGCGGACCACCTGCTTGCCGAGCACGTCGTGCGCGAAGGCCTCGGCGCGCTCGCTGACCTCGGTGGAGGTCATCAGCGTGGTCACCAGTTCGACGAGGGGCAGCACCGGGACCGGATTGAAGAAGTGCATGCCGATGACCCGGCTCGCGTTCTCGGTCGCCATGCCGAGCTTCATGATCGGGATCGACGAGGTATTGGAGGCCAGTACCGCGTTGGGGTCGGTCACCACCTTGTCGAGTTCCCGGAAGATCTGTGTCTTGACCTCCTCGTCCTCGATGATCGCCTCGACCACCAGCTGGCGGTCGGCGAAGTCTCCGAGGTCGGAGGTGAACCGCAGGCGCCACGAGGCCTGCTCGCGCTCGCGCTCGGTGAGTTTGCCGCTGCTGACGCCGCGGTCGAGGGAGCGGAGGATACGGGAGCGGCCGGCCGCGGCGAGTTCGCGCGTCGACTCGTAGACGAGGACGTCGGCGTTCGCGCGGGCACACACTTCGGCGATACCTGCACCCATCTGACCTGCGCCGATGATACCGACGCGTGAAATCTTCTCACCTGCCATTGTGAAGGCTCCTGAAGTGTTGTCTGACGTGTCGCGCCGCGCGAACGGCGAAGTACTACCTGTTTAGCAATGATCCCGGGGCAGTTGGGGTTCAATACCCCACTGCCCCGGGATCATCACGAGATCGTCAACCTTTCAAGCGAAGGTCGCGTCGGTTCCTAGTGGAACTGTCCCTCTTCGGTCGAGCCCTTCAGAGCCGCGGTCGAGGTGTTCGGGTCGACGGTGGTGGCGATCTTGTCGAAGTAGCCGGCACCGACCTCACGCTGGTGCTTGGTAGCGGTGTAACCGCGCTCCTCGGCAGCGAACTCGCGCTCCTGCAGGTCGACGTACGCCTTCATCTGCTCGCGAGCGTAGCCGTAGGCCAGATCGAACATCGAGTAGTTGAGGGCGTGGAAGCCGGCCAGCGTGATGAACTGGAACTTGAAGCCCATCGCGCCCAGCTCGTTCTGGAACTTGGCGATGGTGTCGTCGTCCAGGTGCTGCTTCCAGTTGAAGGAAGGCGAGCAGTTGTAGGCCAGGAGCTGGTCCGGGTACTCGGCCTTGACGGCCTCGGCGAACTGCTTCGCGAGGGCCAGGTCGGGCTTGCCGGTCTCCATCCAGATCAGGTCGGCGTACGGAGCGTAGGCCTTGGCGCGAGCGATGCAGGGCTCGATGCCGTTCTTGACGTTGTAGAAGCCCTCGGAGGTGCGCTCACCGGTGATGAACGGACGGTCGCGCTCGTCGACGTCCGAGGTGATCAGGGTGGCGGCCTCGGCGTCGGTGCGGGCGACGACGACGGTCGGGGTGTTGGCGACGTCGGCGGCCAGACGCGCCGAGGTCAGGGTGCGGATGTGCTGCTGGGTCGGGATCAGCACCTTGCCGCCGAGGTGGCCGCACTTCTTCTCCGAAGCCAGCTGATCCTCCCAGTGGGTGCCTGCGGCACCCGCGGCGATCATGGCCTTCTGCAGCTCGTAGACGTTGAGAGCGCCACCGAAGCCGGCCTCACCGTCGGCCACGATCGGCACGACCCAGTTGTCGACCGAGTCGTCGCCCTCGACGCGAGCGATCTCGTCGGCGCGCAGCATCGCATTGTTGATGCGGCGGACCACCGACGGCACCGAGTTGGCCGGGTACAGCGACTGGTCCGGGTAGGTGTGGCCCGAGAGGTTCGCGTCACCGGCGACCTGCCAGCCCGACAGGTAGATGGCCTTGAGGCCCGCGCGGACCTGCTGCACGGCCATGTTGCCGGTCAGTGCGCCGAGCGCGTTGATGTAGCTGTCGTCACCCTTGGTGACGCCTTCCCACAGGATCTCCGCGCCGCGGCGGGCGAGCGTGTGCTCCTCGACGACGTTGCCCTGGAGCTCAGCGACCTGCTCCGCGGTGTAATCGCGCTTGATGCCCTTCCAGCGGGGGTTGGTGTCCCAGTCCTGCTGGATCTCGGCGGCGGTACGCGGCTTTCCGACGTTGCTCATAGCCTTCGCTTTCGTTAGAACTGCTCGATCGCAGTGCTTTGAGGGTTTACGGCCCCATCCGATTCTTGCGAACCGGTTGACACCTTGAGGCGATGCCTGACATCAGGTTGCCATAGGGAAAACCTGCAGTTCAATCCCTACATGGATGCAAATAACGGGCATGTTACCGACGAGTTTTGCAAAGCTTGTAAATATTGATGTGTGAACCTCACGGGCCGAATCTCAAAAAAGTACGCGCGTACTGGGAAAACTCGTCGCGGGACGCTCGGCCGCGCGACACCGACCGCGGCACTCGGCGGCGACGGGCACCGCGGCCGAAAGTGCGGCACTTCACAGACGGCCGCGGCGCGAAACGACGGAAGATCAGCGTGCGGCACGCGTGACGGCGTCTCGAACGAGCCGCACGAACTCGTCGTCGGTCACCGGCGCCGCGACGAGCGCCGAACCCGGAACCACCGCCGCGCGCTCCTGCTCGCTGACGGCGCGTTCGTCGGTCGACAGGCCCAGCTGCAGCGTGACGGTCTCGCCGCTGGGCCGCCGGACCAGGATGTTGCCCATCAGACCCGCGCGGGCGCGGACGGCGCCGCCGGGCAGCGTGGTCACCGAATCGCTGCGCACCAGGAACGACTGCTCCACGGCCGAGTCGCGGAGCGCGGGCAGTTCCACCGTCGTGGTCACGATGTGCGCCCCGGCCAGCGTGCCCTTGCTGGGAACCGCCGTCACGACCGCGCACGGGCCCGTCGTCGCACGACGGTCCGCATCGATGTCGCGGCGGACGCTAGAGAGCAGTTCACTGAAGACTCCGGTGTCCGATCGCGCCACCAGCAGAGCCGAGTTGTCCTCGGTCAGTTGCGGATTGAACTCGGCATCAGCGGTGGGCGCGCACTCCGGCGGGGTGAAGGCCACCGTCTTCGACTGTTCCAGCGTGCTGCGATTCGACACGATCAGATCGTTGACCATCATCGGAACCGCGGTGAAGTCCGGCGGCAGCTGATCGCTGGTGAGCAGCAGGCTGGGCAACGTCGGCTCCTGCGCACTGCCGTCCCCGCATCCGGCGACGCCGATCAGACCCGCGCAGGCGGCCGCGAGTGCGGTGGTACGGGCGAGTGCGGAACGGGACAGAATGGAGCGAAGCACACCGGCACCGTACCCGGCGGAGAGCCGCGGGGATGGAGGCACATCGCGTGAGCACTGAACACCCGGCCGGCCAGAAGATGTTCGTCGGCGGGCGGATCCGCGGGCTCCGCGCCGACCGCGGACTCTCGCAGCAGGCCCTGGCGGGCATGCTGGGCATCTCCGCGTCGTACCTGAACCAGATCGAGCACGACAACCGGCCGCTGACCGGCCCGGTCCTGGCGAAGATCACCGATCTGTTCGGACTCGACATCGACTTCTTCGACCCGCAGGACGACGTCCGGCTCGTCGCCGAACTGCGGGAGGCACTGCTGGACGAGGACCTCGACTTCGATCCCGCCGCCAGCGAGGCGGGTGAGGTGGCGTCGCTGGTCGGCAGCCACCGGGCGATCGCCGAAGCACTGGTCGGGATCTACCAGCGGTACCGCGTGGTCTCCGAGCAACTCGCGGCGGCGACGGCCGGTCGCGGCGACTCCGGCACGCGCGGAACCATCAGCGCCCCGCACGAGGAGGTCCGCAACTTCTTCTACCAACGTCGCAACTACGTGCACGAACTGGACGAGGCCGCCGAGGACCTGACCTCGCGGATGCGCATGCACTCGGCCGACATCCGCGCCGGCCTGGCCTCGCGCCTCGAGGACCGGCACGGCGTGCGGATCATCCGGCGCGTGGACCTGGGCGACGACGTGCTGCACCGGTTCGACCCCGAGCGGCGCCAGCTGGAATTCTCCGCGGCGCTCTCCGCCGGCCAGCGCACCTTCAAGATCGCCGCGGAACTGGCCTACCTCGAGTTCGGCGATCTGATCGACGAACTCGTGGCCGACGGCGGGTTCACCACAGACGACGCCGTGGCCCTCGGCCGACAGGGGCTGGCCAACTACTTCGCCGCCGCCGCGATGCTGCCCTACGGGCAGTTCCACGGTGCGGCCGAGGACTTCCGCTACGACATCGAACGGCTCTCGGCCTTCTACGCCGTCTCGTACGAGACCATCTGCCATCGGCTCTCGACGCTCCAGCGGCCGAGTCTGCGCGGAGTCCCGTGGACCTTCGTCCGCGTCGACCGCGCCGGGAACATGTCCAAGAGGCAGTCGGCCACCGGCTTCAACTTCTCCTCCAGCGGCGGCACCTGCCCGCTCTGGAACGTGTACGAAGCATTCGTCTCGCCGGGCAAGATCCTGACCCAGATCACCGAGATGCCGGACGGCCGCGAGTACTTCTGGGTGTCGCGCACCGTGGAGCGGCGCGCTGCGCGGTACGGGCAGCCCGGCAAGTCGTTCGCGATCGGCATGGGCTGCGAACTGCGCCACGCCGGACGCATCGTCTACTCCGACGGCACCGAGATCGGCACCGATGCGCGAACGACGCCGATCGGCGCCGGGTGCCGGGTCTGCGACCGTCTCAACTGCCCCCAGCGCGCCTTTCCACAACTCGGTGCCAATCTGGCGATCGACGAACACCGCAGCACGGTTTCTCCGTACATGCCGGGGTGAGCCGCGGCTGGACTACCTTGGGTCGACATGAATACACCTCGCGTCGCCCCCGGCACTCTGCGCGAACTCGGCCCGGTGAACTGGCTGGTGGTCCGCGCGATGGGCCTGGCCACCGGCACCGACGACCCGCACATCTTCGCCACGCTCGGCCGCAGCCGGGGCCTGTTCCGCGGTTGGTTGCACTACTCGTCGCGCATGATGCCGTTCGGCGAACTGTCGCGCAAAGAGACCGAGATGATCATCATCCGCGTCGCCCACCTGCGCTCCTGCGACTACGAGCTCGACCACCATCGACGCCTGGGGGCACGCGCGGGGATCACCGCTGAGGCGTTCGAGCAGATCCTCGAGGGACCCGACGCCGGCTGGGGCGACCGCGAGCGAACCCTGCTGTCGGCCGTGGACGAACTCGTCGCCGAGCGCGACCTGGGCGATCAGACCTGGCAGGCGCTGCGCCGGCACCTCGACGAGCGCCGCGCCGTCGCCTTCGTCCTGCTGGTGGAGCAGTACGACGGGCTCGCGACCACCATCACCGCGCTCCGCGTCCAGCGTGACGAGTTCCGGGGAAGCGGTCGCCGATGACCTCCGTGGCGCAACGACTCATGGGCAACCCGGCGTTCTCGCAGATCTACGAGCGCCTCTGGCGGCCGGTGTTCACCAGGGGCTTCAGCCTCGGCGGATCGCAGACTCTGGACTACGACCGCGCGCTGCGCGCCTACCTGGCCAGGCCCGGCGAACGGCTCGTCCTCGACGTCGCCTGCGGCCCCGGCAACTACAGCCGGGACGCCGCCTCGGGGCTCACGGGCGACGGCCGGTACGTCGGCCTCGACTTCTCCGCGAGCATGCTCGAACAGGCGCAGCGCGATCACCGCGACGACCGCATCGCCTACGTCCGCGGCGACGCCCACCGACTGCCGGTGCCGGACGCGTCGTTCGACACCGTGATGTGCCTCGCCGCGCTCTACCTGATCCCCGACCCGCTCCCTGTGCTCGACGAGATGGCCCGCGTGGTGAAGCCGGGCGGCGAACTGATCGTCTTCACCTCCGTGCGATCGTCGATCGCCGCAGTCCCCGGCGCCGATCTCGTCGCCGGGCTGTCGGGACTGCGGATCTTCGGGCGCCGGGAGTTGCTGGACCGGTTCGACGATCTCGGGATGACACACGTGGAGCAGACCATCACCGGCGTCGGCCAATACGTTCACGCGCGGCGACCTCGCGTCTGACCCCTAGGCAAGCGAACTAGCTTAGGCTAGCCTATTTAAAGGAATTTATTCCGCTGAATAGGCAGGAGTGGTCATGTCCGATCCGCATACAGGAGAGCTCCCTCTGTCCGACCGCCGGGACGAGGATCTGCCCGGCCACTGGCTGCTCGCCAAGGTCGGCAAGCGCGTGCTGCGGCCCGGCGGCCGCGAGCTCACCGCCGCCTTGCTCGACGATGCCGCGCTCGCCGGCGCCGACGTGGTGGAACTGGCACCGGGCCTCGGCAAGACCGCGGTCGAGATCCTCGGCCGCCGGCCGCGGAGCTACCTCGGCGTGGAAGCCGATGAGCAGGCCGTCGCACTGACCGCGGCCGCGATCGGCGACCGCGGCCGAGTGGTTCACGCCGACGCCGACGACACCGGGCTCGATGCGGCGAGCGCCGACGTCGTGGTCGGCGAGGCGATGCTGACCATGCAGTCCGATCGAGGCAAATCCGCCATCATCGACGAGGCGTTCCGAGTGCTGCGTCCCGGAGGCCGATACGCCGTGCACGAGTTGTCGCTGCATCCCGACACCCTGCCGGACGACGCGAAGACCGAGATCCGCAAAGCGCTGGCACGCTCGATCAAGGTGAACGCCCGCCCGCTCACCGAGGCCGAGTGGCGCGAGGCTCTGGAGCGATCGGGGTTCGTCGTCGAGCGCGTGCGGTTCGCGCCGATGGCGCTCCTGGAACCCGCACGGATGATCGCCGACGAGGGTGTGGCCGGGACACTGAGGATCGCCTTCAACGTGGCCCGCAACCGGTCGGCGCGCAAGCGGATCCTGGGGATGCGCAAGGTGTTCGCGAAGTACCGTGACCAGATGGCCGCCATCGAAGTGATCGTGAGGAAACCCGATGTCGAGCAGTGAGACAGCGGGCAGAGAGACGGCGGCGGCGCCGTTCACCTATCTGACCGGACTGAACGCACCCAACACGGGGGACACCGGGTCGAAGCCGGCGGTGAAGCGGATCCATCGGAGCGATACCGAGACCGTCGTTCGGCTCTCCTTCCGCGAGGGACAGGAGATGCCCGACCACCTCGCCGCCCACCCGATCGTGGTGCTCGGCCAGTCGGGCGCCGTGGACTTCACGGTCGCGGGCGCCACCGTCCGGCTCGAACCCGGCACCGCGATCCGGGTCGACGCCCGGGTGACCCACTCGCTGCACGCGGTCACCGACGGTGCGGTAACACTGGTGATGATCCACGGAAGCTGACATCAGGAGGGGGTCGCCATGCCCGTGCGCCCTCGAGACCGAGCCCGCGCGCTCCTCGCCGACGCCCCGGACGGAATGGACGCGCATGAGGTGGCCGATTCGCTGGGCGTTCACGTCACGACCGCCCGGTTCCACCTGAACAACCTGGTCGACGAGGGTTCGGCCGTCACCGAGACCACCGAACCCCGCGGCGTCGGGCGGCCGCGCGTGGTCTACCGCATCGTGCCCGCCCCGTCCGCCGACGAACTCGTGCACCTGCTGCTGCGCCGCATCGGCGAGACCGAGGCCGAACGCGAACGGGTCGCCGCGGAGACCGGCCGACTCTGGGCACGCGGCCGACGTGGTGCCGACGTCGATGCGGTCGCTGTCCCCGACCCGGTGACGGTGGTCGAGGCGATGCTGACGCGGCTCGGCTTCCGGGTGACCGATGCGCTCAGCGCATTCGGCGAGCACCAGTTGTCGGTCTGCGGCTGCCCGCTGCAGAGCATCGCGTCACGTAATCCCGAGATCGCCCACGGCATCGTCCGCGGCGCGGTGGAGTTCGCACTCGAGCAGGCGTCGCCGGCACTGGGAGGCGCCTATGCCGTCGACGTCTCGCCCGATTCGGCCGGCGACTGCGAACTCGTGCTGCGGTTGTCCGGAGTTCACACCCCTGCAGTTCGCACCACCTGAAGTTCGCACCCCTGCACGCTGACTCGGATGTCAGAACGAGCGGTAGTCGCGCACCGGCATCCGCGGTCCGCGACGGGCCGGCATCCCCGCACCCAGCTCGCACAACCGGATCACCCGATAGCGTTGGCCCGCATACGGTTCCAGCAACTCCAGCATCCCGTCGTCGTCGACCCGCTCGCCGATCAATGCGAGTCCGACGACCGACGGAGTGTGATAGTCGCCCACCGGGACCGCGTCCGGGTCACCGACCGCGCGTATCCGGGTGTGCGCGGCGGTCCACGGGCCGATGCCGCGAAGGGCGGTGAGGCGGTCCGCCTTCCGCTCCACGTCGACCGTCGCGGCGGCTCTGACGGTCCGAGCGCGCACCGGTTCGAGCCCGCTCCGGTGCCAGTCCGACTCGGTGATCTCCCGCCACCTCGGGCGCGGCGGCGGCACCCTCATGTCGGCCGGGACCGGCCCGGGCGCGCGGTCGCCGTATCGGGTCAGCAGATAGCGCCAGGCCCGGTAGGCCTCGTCGCCCACCACCTTCTGTTCGAAGACCGCCGCCACCAGGGCCTCCCAGACGCGGTCGGTGCGCCCGATGCGGAGGTCGGGAACCCGTTCCGCCAGACGTGCGACCGCCCGATCGAGGGGGGTCAGCGCCGCGGGGTCGTCGTGCGCACCCAGCATCGCCGGCACGTTCTCGACGAGCCAGCCCGCGCCGGGCCCCCACGCCCGGGCGAGCACCGAACCGTCGGCGCGGCCCGCGACCGCGAGCGTGCCGGGACCGTCGGGCGTGTGGACCGCGCGCCACACGGATCCGTCGGTCGCCACCCGGTACGCCGGATCGGCCCGCCCCCGGCGGTGCAGTGAGAGCATCGCGCGCACCGGAACACGCCATCCGGGCGTCCACTCGCGCTGCAGCATGCCACCCATTGTGCGCGCGGACCGCAGACGCGAGGGCGCCGCACCGGGTGTCGGTGCGGCGCCCTCGCCGAGCGGATCTGAGCGGGTGTCGCTACAGGTTGATCATGTGACCGATCGCGCCGTGGAAGGTCTCCTGGAGAGCCTCGCTCATCGTCGGATGGGTGTGGACGTTGCGGGCCAGTTCACGAGCGGTGAGGTCCCACTTCTGCGCCAGCGTCAGTTCGGGCAGCATCTCGGAGACGTTGTCGCCGACCAGGTGGCCGCCGAGCAGTTCCTCGGTCTCGGCATCGGTGATGAGCTTCACGAAGCCGGCCG
This sequence comes from Gordonia cholesterolivorans, assembly GCF_039531975.1. Classification (NCBI taxonomy): domain Bacteria; kingdom Bacillati; phylum Actinomycetota; class Actinomycetes; order Mycobacteriales; family Gordoniaceae; genus Gordonia; species Gordonia cholesterolivorans. Next base: position 57,665 of record NZ_BAAARB010000013.1, read on the forward strand.
GGGCGGCCAGGCCCTGAGCCTTGCCGTTGGCGCTGAACGGGAACTTGGAGACGGTGATCCGGTAGCCCTCGGCCTCGGCCTGCTCCTCGGTGAGACCGAACGACGCGACCTGCGGCTGGCAGAACGTGGCGCGCGGCATCATCCGGTAGTCGCCCAGCGTCATCGTCTCGGCGCCGGCCATGGTCTCGGCGGCCACGACGCCCTGCGCCTCGGCCACGTGGGCCAGCTGCAGTTTGGCGGTCACGTCGCCGATCGCGTAGATGCCGGGAACGTTGGTGCGCATGTGGTCGTCGATCGCGATGGCGCCGCGGTCGGTGAGTGCGACACCGGTGTTCTCCAGGCCGTAGCCCTCCACCCGGGGAGCGAAGCCGACCGACATCAGGACCTTGTCGACGGTGATGCTTCCGTCGGCGCCCTTGGCGTCCTTGTACGTCACCGTGACGTTGTCGCCGTTGTCGTCGACGCTCTGCACACCGGTGCCGGTGAGAATCTTGACGCCGAGCTTCTTGTAGGCCTTCGCGATCTCCTTCGAGACGTCGGCGTCCTCGTTCGGCAGCACGCGCGGCATGAACTCGATGATGGTGACGTCGACGCCGTAGTTGGCGAGTACGTACCCGAACTCCATGCCGATGGCGCCGGCACCCACGATGACGATCGAGCCGGGCAGATCGCGGGTGAGGATCTGCGTCTCGTAGGTCACCACGTTGTCGCTCAGCGCGACGCCCGGGAGCAGCTTGACGGTGGAACCGGTGTCGATGATGACGTTGTCGAAGGTGATCTCCCGATCTCCGACGAGGATCGTCTCAGCGTCGCGGAAGACGCCGTATCCGTCGATCTCGGTGATGCCGTTCTTCTTCATCAAGAAGTGAACGCCCTTCACGATGCCGTCGGACACCTTGCGGCTGCGGTCGAAGGCGGCTCCGAAGTCGAAGCTCACCTCACCGCTGATACCGAAGGTCTTGGCCTCGTGATTGAAGACGTGTGCGAGTTCGGCGTTGCGCAGCAACGCCTTCGAGGGGATGCACCCGACGTTGAGACAGACACCTCCCCACCACTTCTCTTCGATGACGGCGGTCTTCATGCCCAGCTGGGCGGACCGGATCGCGGCCACGTACCCACCGGGACCGGCTCCCAGGACAACTGTTTGAAAATGTTCAGCCACGCAGTTCAGCGTACTTCTCCCCTGTGTGCCACGCAGGTGTCCGGTCACGCTCAGTCACGCATCACAATTCAATCAGTGATTGAAACGCTGATTGAAATGTGATCTGCTCAACAGATGCCCGTCGACCCGACTGCCGCCACCACACGCTCGCGCCTGTTGGACGCGGCCGAACGACTCCTCACCGCCGTGCCCTACGACGACCTGTCGGTGCGGGCGGTGTGCGGCGAGGCCGGCGCCAACCCCGCGGCCGTGCACTACCACTTCGGATCGAAGGAGTCGCTGGTCGCCGCGCTGCTCCAAGACCGCCTCGAACCGGAATGGTCCGACCAGCTCGACACACTCCAAGCGGGTCCGCGCACCGTCACCGACATCGTCGAGGCGATTCTCGACCCGCTCATCGCGTTGCAGGCCGCCCCCGAGACCGCACCCCTGGTCCGCACCCTCGCCCAATTCGTGCTCACTCATCCGCGAGCGCCGTGGGACAGCCGGTGGTTCCAGCTCGACGTGTGGACCGAACTGCTCACCGCCACCGTGCCCGGCCTGGACCCCGACGTCGCACGACGCCGCTGGCGCTTCGCGTTCGGCCTGATGATGACCGAGTTCGCCGCACCCCGGGAGATCTCCCCCGACAACGTCGCAGCCCTGTCCGACTTCCTCATCGCCGGCCTCGCCGGCCTACCGAAAGGCATTCGATGACCACCAGCCCGAATCCGAAAGATCCCGCACCGAGAGCCGGGAACGACCCGCTGAGCCCAGCTGTGCTCGGACCGCTCACGCTCCGGAACCGGATCATCAAGTGCGCGACCTTCGAGGCCATGACGCCCGACGCACTGGTGACCGACGAGCTCATCGAGTTCCACCGCGAGGTGGCCGCGGGCGGCGCGGCGATGTCGACGGTCGCCTACTGCGCGATCGCGCCTGAAGGCCGCACCGACCGCCATCAGATCTGGATGCGGCCCGAGGCGGTCCCGGGCCTGCAGCGGCTCACCTCGGCGATCCACGCCGAAGGCGCTCTGGCCGCAGCTCAACTCGGGCACGCCGGGCCGGTCGCGAACGCCGTGTCCAACAGGCTTCCGGCGCTCGGTCCGGGCCGGATCCCCGCGCCGATGGGCATGTCGCTGACCGCGAAGGTAGCGCGCGACGACATCCCCGGACTGGTGCGCAAGTTCGCCACCGCCGCGCGGCTGGCCGTCGACAGCGGGTTCGACGGCTTGGAGATCCACTGCGGCCACAACTACCTGCTCAGCGCATTCATGTCACCGCTGCTGAACCACCGGCGCGACGAATACGGCGGCTCGGCCGTGAATCGCGCCCGGTTCGCCCGCGAAGTCCTCGAAGCGGTGCGCAACGAGGTCGGCGACGAGGCCGCTGTCTGGGCCAAGCTCAACATGTTCGACGGCCTCGGCAAACCCGCCCGCGGACGCGGTGGCAGACCTTGGAGCTGCACCAATCTCGACGATGCGATCAAATACGCCGAACTGTTCGAGAGCGACGGGTTCATCGACGCCATCGAGCCCACCGCAGGGAGTTCGCTGCTGAATCCGATGTACCTGTTCCACGGCGAGCCGCCGCTGGAATCGTTCGCCGAGGCGATGGCCGGACCGGTCAAGACCGGTATGAAGCTCGGCGGCCGCCTGTTCCTGAAGCACTATCCGTACACCGACACCTACCTGCTTCCGCTCGCCCGCGAACTCCGCAGGGCGGTGTCCCTGCCGCTGATCCTGCTCGGCGGCGTGACCGATCACGCATCGATGCGGACGGCGATGGACGAGGGCTTCGACTTCGTCGCGATGGGCCGCGCGCTGCTGCGCGAGCCGGATCTGCCGCACCTCATCGAGGCGGACCCGTCCACCCGCAGCAAGTGCGTGCATTGCAACCTCTGCATGCCGACCATCTACTCCCACACCCGCTGCCCGATCCGGACCGGAGAGGTCCCCGATCCGCTGACCGCCGCAGGCTGATTCCGGCCGTCGCGCGGACCGCGGGACCACCCGCCCCGCGGTCCGCGCGGTTTCCACTGGTCCGCGAAACGTGATAGGCAGGATTAGTCCGTTCGGGTCACTGACCCGAGAGTCGATGGGCCCTACCGGCCGGGGGAAGTGGTAGTCAGATCCGCGGCGCTCCACGTCGCCGCCGTCGAATGAATCCAGTTCGCCCGACCCGAGAAACGACTATCGACAATTCGGAGGTCAGATGACTGACTCGACCGTCTCCACCGACGCCACCTCCACGGCGACGCTCCGGAAGGCGATCGCGGCGTCCGCGATCGGCAACGCCACCGAGTGGTACGACTACGGCGTCTACGCCGCGACCACCACCTACCTCACCCAGGCGTTCTTCCCCGGCCACCTCGGCACCATCGGCACCATGCTCGGCTTCGCCGTCTCCTTCGTGCTCCGGCCGCTCGGCGGCTTCGTCTGGGGACCGATCGGCGACCGCCTCGGCCGCAAACACGTCCTGGCGCTGACGATCCTGCTGATCTCGCTGGCCACCGCGCTGATCGGCGTACTGCCGACCCACGCGTCGATCGGTATCTGGGCTCCGATCCTGCTGATCGCACTGCGAGTGGTGCAGGGCTTCTCGACCGGCGGCGAGTACGGCGGCGCGGCCACGTTCATGGCCGAGTACGCGCCGGCCGACAAGCGCGGACGGTACGGCAGCTTCCTCGAGTTCGGCACCATGGCCGGCTTCGCCTCGGGAACCGCCATCGTCCTGCTGATGAACCTCGGCCTGAGCGAGTCGCAGATGCAGGAATGGGGCTGGCGCATCCCGTTCCTGATCGCTCTCCCCCTGGGTCTGGCCGGCCTCTACCTGCGGTCGCAGCTCGACGATCCGCCGCTGTACACCGATGTGGAGAAGAAGGTCGCCGATCCGGGCGGAATCACCGGTCAGCTGCGTCAGACGCTGGTGCACTACTGGAAGCCGATCCTCATCATGTTCGGCATGGTGGTCGCGCTCAACATCGCGAACTACACCCTGCTGGCCTACCAGCCGCAGTACCTCAAGGGCACCATCGGCCTGAGCGAGGACACCGCCTCGGTGGTGGTCCTGATCGGCCAGGTGGTGATGATGCTGCTCATCCCGGTGTTCGGCATGTGGTCCGACAGCACCGGCCGCAAACCGATGTGGCGGGTCTCCCTCGTGGGTCTGTTCGTCTTCGCGCTGCCGATGTACTGGCTGATGGGCCAGGGTTTCGGATGGGCGATCGTCGGATTCGTCGTGCTCGGCGTCCTCTACATCCCGCAGCTGGCGACCATTTCGGCGACCTTCCCCGCGATGTTCCCCACTCACGTGCGCTATGCGGGCTTCGCGATCTCATACAACCTGTCCACCGCCGCCTTCGGCGGTACGGCACCCCTGGTCAACGACGCCGTCGTCGACCAGACCGGCTGGAACCTTTTCCCGGCCGTGTACATGATGGCCGCGTGCGTGGTGGGCGGTATCGCCCTCAGCTTCCTGCGCGAGACCGCTGGTTGCTCGATCGCCGGAACCAAGACTCCGGGTGCCGAGCCGGTCGAGGACGCTGTCGAGACCTCGCGGGTGGGCGCGTAGCCCGCCACCGGAAGGCCGCCGCGCCGGCGCCGGTACGTTGGACACCGTGACCGACGACGATCCGTACCTGTGGCTCGAAGACGTGACCGGCGACGACGCCCTGCGGTGGGTGCGTGAGCACAACGCTCCCACCGTCGCCGAGCTGACCGGCTCGGAGCGCTTCGCCGAACTCGAAGCCGGCGCCCTCGAAGTGCTCGACAACGACGAACGCATTCCGTACGTGCGCCGGCGCGGCGGCTTCCTCTACAACTTCTGGCGCGATTCGGCGCACCCGAAAGGTCTCTGGCGGCGTACCACTCTCGACAGCTACCGCTCCGCCGAACCCGAATGGGACGTCCTGATCGACGTCGACGCCCTCGCCGCGGCGGAGGGTGAGAACTGGGTGTGGTCGGGCGCCACCATGAACCGGCCCGAGTACGACCGCGCGCTGATCTCGCTGTCGCGAGGCGGCGCCGACGCGGCAGTGGTGCGGGAATTCGACGTACTCGCGCGGGACTGGGTGGACGACGGCTTCGTCCTGCCGGAGGCCAAGTCGTCCGTCAGCTGGATCGACCGCGACACGGTGTACGTCGGCACCGACTTCGGCGAGACTCCGGACGGGCTGCCCGCGCTGACCTCCTCCGGTTATCCGAGGACCGTCCGGCGCTGGTCGCGTGGCACCGACGTGGCGGACGCCCCGACGGTCTTCGCGGGCGAGGTGTCCGACGTCGCCGTCGGCGCAGCCTGCGACCGGACGCCCGGCCATGTGCGGCACTTCGTCTCCCGGTCGGTGGACTTCTTCAACGAGATCGCCTACGAACTGCGCGGCGACGAACTCCTCCGCATCGACGTGCCGACCGACTCGCACTTCGACGTCCGGCACGACTGGCTGACCGTCCTGACGCGGTCGCCGTGGACGGTCGACGGCCAGGAGCATCCGGCCGGAGCGCTGCTGCTCTTCGATTACCCCTCGTACCTGTCGGGCGACCGCACCCACCGCGTGCTGTTCACTCCCGACGCGCACACCAGCCTGCAGGACCTCGCGTACACCCGCTCGCACCTGGTGATGGTGACGCTGCACGACGTGGCCACCCGCGTCGAGCTTCTCCGCTTGGGCACCTGGGAGTCCGAGCCGCTGAACGGGCTGCCCGACCTCGCGACGATCGGCGTGCTCGACACCGACCCCGATCACAGTGACGAGATCTGGTTGTCGGCCAGCACCTTCGTCCAGGCCCCGAGCCTGCTCCAGGGTTCCACGTCCGAGGGGGTGTCGGTCATCAAATCGTCCCCCGAGTTCTACGACGCGTCCGCCGTGTCGGCGCAACAGTTCTTCGCCACGTCCGACGACGGCACGGCCGTCCCCTATTTCGTCGTCAAACGCGACGACGTGGCGTCCGGTCCCACCCTGCTCTACGGATACGGCGGCTTCGAGAACTCGATGACGCCCAGCTATCTCGGTATCGCCGGGCGGAGCTGGATCAGCCGGGGCGGCATCTACGTGATCGCGAACATCCGCGGGGGCGGCGAGTACGGCCCGGCCTGGCACACGCAGGCGCAGAAGGCCGGCCGACACCTGGTGTACGAGGACTTCGCGGCGGTGGCCCGCGACCTCGTGGGGCGCGGACTGACCACCCCGGCCCGGTTGGCCGCGCAGGGTGGCTCCAACGGCGGTCTGCTGATGGGGGTCATGGCCACCACCTATCCGGACCTGTTCGGCGCGCTGGTGTGCCAGGTCCCCCTACTCGACATGCGCCGGTACCACCTGTTGCTCGCCGGAGCGTCGTGGATGGCCGAGTACGGCGATCCGGACGATCCGGACGAGTGGGAGTTCATCTCGAAGTACTCGCCGTATCAGCGGCTGCGTGCCGACGCCGCCATGCCCGAGATGCTCGTGACCACCTCGACTCGGGACGACCGCGTGCACCCCGGCCACGCCCGGAAGTTCGCGGCGCGGATGGAGGAACAGGGTCACCCGGTCCGGTACTACGAGAACATCGAGGGAGGGCACGGCGGCGCGGCCGACAACCGCCAGGCGGCGTTCAAATCGGCGCTGGCCTACGAGTTCCTGTGGCGCACAGTCGGAGCCGCGGCTCCGGAGCGCTGACGGAGCCGGCGCACCGTCGCCTCGACATCCAGCATCGGCCGTCCCCGGGCCGTCGGATACCACGCGAAACCGATGAGCAGCGCGCTCGCGTGACCGATCGCCGTGAAGGTCACGGGAGCCACCGCCAGCGGTGCGCAGAAGGCGACCGTCGCCCCGGCGACGTACACCCACCGCCACGGCCGCGGAAACCGGTAGGCCAGGACGCCGATCACCGATGCCATGAAGTAGCTGACCCCGACGTCGATGGCGTAAGTGAGCGACGGATTGGCGTCGCCGCGCGCGATCTCGGCGCCGACGAGCCCCTGGCTGACCAGGGTCGCGAGAATGTGTCCGCTCAGGCCGACGACGACGAACCGCCGACTGCCGAGCCAGCGTTCCGCGGGCGCCAGGAAGACCGTGAATCCGACGACGTACGGAATCCAGTACGCGCCGTCGAGCCAGAACAGGCTGCCGAAGATCGCACGGACCGGATCGTGCAGCAGGTTGTCGATGTTCGTCGACCGTTTGCCCAGGATCCGGTCCAGCCGCTGGGGCGACACCCGGTGCGCGACGATGGTGGTGGCCAGCAGGATCACCAGCCACGCGTAGGTGACCGGCGCGCTCCGAATCCATCGCGCGACGGCGCCGAGGCCGCGGCGCCACCTGCTCCGAACGCTGGTCACCGTCTCACGGTAGGCCCGCCGACCACCGCGCGCCAGATCTGCCCGAGAACCGCGCGTGTTAGATTTGCGCCGTCCAGCACGCGATGCCAGACGAGGAAATCCGGTGCGATTCCGGTGCGGTCCCGCCACTGTGGTCTGCCCGGCAGGAGACGATCCCCGCGGGCGGCAGCCAGACCCTCCTGCGTCGCGCCACCGATATCCCGGGGGCGGAGCCTCCCCGAGGGAGGTCTGCACGTGCGATCACCACGCATCGGCGCCCTGCTCGCGAGCATCGCCGTCCTCATTCCGCTCGGTGCGAGCGCTTGCTCGTCGCCGGCGCCCCACTCCGCGGGAGCCGCCCGCGACTGCATCACCGACTTCGACCCGTCGAAGGACTACTTCCCGGAGAAGTCGACGATCGAGGACGCCACCGGCCTGACCATCGAGTATCACCGCTCGTACCAGGTCGTTACCGTGGCGCATCCGGCGCAGGGAGCGCCGCCGGCGTCGTACGTTCTGGTGCGATGCGGCGCCCCCGCCCCGAAGCTGACCGGAGAACTCGCGGACGCGCCTCAGGTCGAGGTTCCCGTGCGTACCGTCTACGCGGGCTCGACGACGCATCTGCCGGGACTCGCCGCTCTCGGCGCGGCCGATGCGGTGACCGGGGTCGCGACCACCGGCTTCGTCTCCACTCCCGAGATCGTCGAGCGGATCGACGCAGGGAAGGTGCAGCAGTTCACCGACGCCGGCGCCGTCAACGCTGAGAAGGTGATCGCCGGACGCCCGGACGTGCTCGTGACCGACGGCAACGACAGTCCGGCCTTCGGCAAGATCCGCGACGCGGGCGTTCCCGTCCTCGCCGACGCCGACTGGCTGGAGGAGAGCCCACTCGGCCGCGCCGAATGGCTCAAGTTCTTCGCCGCCCTCACCGGCACCGAGAAGCAGGCCTCGAGCGTCTACCAGAGCATCAAGTCCCAGTACCGCAGCGTCGCCGACCGGCTGTCGGGAGTACCGAAGACGCCGGTCCTGCTCGGCTCGATCGCCAACGGCTCGTGGACCATGCCCTCCGGGGGCAGCTACTTCGGCAAGCTCGTCGCCGACGCCGGCGCCACCTATCCGTGGATCGACGATCGCGCCGCGGGCAGCCTGCAGTTGTCGATCGAATCGGTCATCGCCCGCGCCCGTGATTCCGCCGTGTGGCTGCTGAGCGACCCGACGGTGAACTCTGTGGCCGATCTCGACAAGCAGGATCCGCGGTACCGCGCCTTCGCCGGTCCGGCGAAACAAGCGTGGAACAGCACCAAGGCCGTCAATTCCGGTGGCGGCAACGACTACTGGGAGACGGGTGTGCTGCGCCCGGACCTCGTGTTGGCGGACATCGCCGCAATTGCGCACCCGGATCTCTTCCCGGGCCATGCCTTCGAGTTCTACATCCATCTGCCGCAGCGATGACACCGGTCCGGACCTCGGCGGCCGCCCGGCGACCACGCGCCCGATCCGGGGTCTGGGTCGGACTCGCCGTCGCACTCCTCGCGTCGCTGCTGGTGGCCGCCGCGGTCGGATCGGTCGCGATCCCGCCCGCGGAGACGCTCCGGGTACTGACCGGCGGTCACGCGCTCGACGCGGGGAGCGACTTCATTCTGCGCGAGGTGCGGCTGCCGCGGATCGCGACCGCCGCGCTGGTCGGCGCCGCGCTCGGAGTGGCCGGGCTGCAGATGCAGACCCTGTTCCGGAACCCCCTCGCCGATCCCTATGTGCTCGGCGCCAACTCCGGCGCCAGCCTGGGCGTGGCGCTGGTCGCACTGGGCGGCGGAGTCACCGGCGCCGCGACCTTCGCCGGCGGCCTCGCGGGCTGGGGACGAGCGGGAAGCGTGGTGGCCGCCGCCTTCGGTGCCGCGGCGGTGCTGGGACTGATCCTGCTGTTCGCTGTCTGGGTCCGCAGCGCGGTGACCCTGCTGCTGATCGGCGTGATGATCGGTGCCGTCACCGGCTCGCTCGTCGCAGTCCTCATCGTCTACGCCGATCCCGACTCGGTCCAGAAGTACATGATCTGGGGCCTGGGGACCTTCTCCGCGACGTCGTGGTCCGACCTGCGCGTCGCCGCACCGGTGATCCTCGGTGCCGTCCTGCTGTCGTCGACCTCGATGCGAGCGCTCAACGCCCTGCTGCTCGGCGAGGAGTACGCGCGGTCGATGGGCGTCGACCTGCGTCTCACCCGCACCGTCACGCTGCTGTCGGCCGCGGTTCTCACCGGTGTGGTCACCGCGTATTGCGGACCCGTCGGATTCCTCGGTCTCGTGATTCCGCATCTCGCGCGCGGAGTGTTCCGCACCTCGAATCATCGGGTGATTCTGCCCGGATGCGTCCTCGTGGGAGCGCTGCTCGCGATCTGGTGCGGCATCGTCGCAGATCTGCCGGGTAAGGACAGTTCGCTGCCCCTCAACGCGGTCACCGCTCTGATCGGCGCGCCGGTGGTCATCACCGTTCTGCTGCGCGGTCGTGGAAACGGCGGTGCGGTATGACGGCCGGTCTCACCCTCGCCGGGCTGACCATCGGCTACCGGGGCCGACGGCCGGTCACCATCGCCTCCGATCTGACCGCCGAGGCGCAGGTGGGCCGGTTGACGACGCTGATCGGTCCGAACGGCGCCGGAAAGTCGACACTGCTGCGGACCGTCTGCGGTCTGGAGCGACCACTGTCGGGATCGGCTCTCCTCGCCGACGGCACCGACGTCACACGCATGAGGCCGGCCCGGCTGGCTCGCCGGATCGCGACCGTCGGGACCCAGATCGTCGACCCGGGCCGGCTCACCGCGCGAGAAGTGGTGGAGCTGGGCCGGACTCCCTACCTGGGCGCCACCGGCCGGCTCGGCGCCCATGATCGCCTGCGCGTCGACTGGGCGCTGGAGGCCGTTCGCGCTGCGGCGCTGGCCGACCGCCCCTTCCACGACCTGTCCGACGGCGAGGCGCAGCGCGTCCTCGCCGCCCGCGCCCTCGCGCAGGATCCGGAACTCCTCGTGCTCGACGAGCCGACCTCGCACCTGGACGCACCGTCGCGCGTCGAGTTCTTGGATCTGCTGAGCACGCTGGCCCGCGAGCAGCGTCTCACCGTCCTGGTGTCGTCCCATGAACTGGAGCTGGCGATGCGCCTCTCGGACGCGATCTGGCTCCTCGCCCCCGGCGGCGTGATGCACACCGGCACCCCGCTCGACGTGGCCTCCTCCGGCGCCGTCTCCGCCGCCTTCGACCGAGGCCGGCTCCGCTTCGACCCGGACAGATTCGTCTTCGAGGTGAAGGACGGTTCGTCGCAGCGTCCGGCGGTCGAGCCTCCGCCCGCCGGCTGACCGAACCTCTCCCCCGCCGACCGAGCGAGCTTCCCGCCCGCTGGTTGAGCGAGCGCAGCGAGTCGAAACCATCCGCACCCGCATGCCCACCCACCGTGACACACCCCGCCCCCTGCCCTCTCCTCCCGCCGCCTCACTCCGAATCACCACTGTTACCCGCCCCACTCCCGACATACCGGGCTTGCCTCGCTTCCGACCCCTGCGTTTAACATCAGCAAGCACCGACGGTCACGACGTCATCGCAGATCGTCGGCATTCTTCTGCCGTCAATTCCTACGCTCCTGGATGAATCACGGGCGTTCGAACTCGCCCGACCGGAAAGGGACTGCATGCCGCCGCTCAGTCGTCTCGTGCGCACCCAGTTGATCGTCGTGCTGCTGATCGGATTGGTGGCGTCGGTCTACGGCGGCATCCGATACGCGCGCCTCGATCAGGCGGCAGGCGTCGGGGTGTACCACGTGACCGTGCGCATGCCCGACTCCGGCGGACTGTTCGAGCAAGCGCAGGTCACCTACCGCGGCGTCGAGATCGGCCGGGTGCAGAAGATGTCGCTCGTCCCGGGCGGGATCGACGTCACTCTGGCCCTCGACTCGAGCGAGGCGAAGGTTCCGGCCTCGGCGGTCGCCGTCGTCTCCGACCGATCGGCGATCGGAGAACAGTTCCTGGATCTGCAGCCGCCCTCCGACGCGGGACCGTACCTGCGCGACGGCTCGGTGATCGACGAGAACCGGCTGCCGCCTCGGCTCGACGAAGTGGTGCGGTCGGCCATCGACCTGACCGACACGATCCCCGTCGATGCGCTGCGCAGAACCGTCACCGAACTGGGCGCGGCGTTCAACGGCCGCGGAGACGACATGAGCCGGCTCGTCGACTCCCTCGACCGTCTGTCGAAGGAGGGCGTCGAGAGCCTCGACGAGACGATCGGGCTCATCACCTCCGCCGACTCGGTTCTGGCGACCCAGAACGAGCAGTCCGACGAGATTCTGCGCTGGTCGAAGAATCTCGACGCGGTCACCGCGACGCTGGCGTCATCGGATCCGGCGGTCCGCCGGATCCTCACCGACGGTCCGCGCGCTGCGTCGGCGCTCTCCCGTCTCCTCGACGAGACCGGCGACGAGGCCACCGAACTGATCGGCCGGCTCGGCGGGACGGTCCACGCGATCGCTCCGGCGTCCTATGCCGCCGAGCCGACGTTCTGGGTGCTCTCGGCACTGTCGGCGGGCAGCCATACGGCGGCCTCGCCCGACGGTTCGATCCGATTCGGAATCGTGCTCGAAACGGGGAACCCGCCGTCGTGCACGCGCGGCTACGAGAGCACCGCGAAGATGATCGCTGAGATCAAGCGCAAGAACCCGGATTTCGACCAGCGCTACGACGACTTCCCGTTCAACACCGATGTGCACTGCACGGTGCCGACCGGCAGCCCGACGGCGGTCCGCGGCGCGAACAACGCTGCACTCGCCGATCCCGCCTACGCGCAACCGTGGGATCACACGGCCAAGAAGGACCCGGACAAGTTGAACCTCAACCCCCTCGCCACTCAGCTCGCGCAACTCATGGGCGTGCGACCGCGATCGTGATGGGGGGTCGGGGGTTTCGACTCGCTCCGCTCGCTCAACAAGCCTGAAATAACAAAACACGACCCGCTCAACCCCATGGAAGGGATGCGGCTGGCTCGACTCGACTGACACGGGCTCGCCTTTCCGCTGGTTGAGCGAGCGGAGCGAGTCGAAACCGCCGGACCGACCCCGGTACCGCTACGCGTAGCGTCGTCCCGCCGCGACGCGCGCGATGACGCCCACGACCGCCACCACCGCGCCGGCGACCCCGACGAACAACGACACCGTCGTGAGGTGATCGGCGATCACCCCGACCACCACCTCGATGGTGGAGCGCGCGGCCTGCTCGGTGTCGGCCAGCCGCTCGCTCACGATGTGCTTGGTGAATGCCGCCAGCCCCCAGCCGGCCACGCCCGCCAGGACCGCACCGACGCCGAGCCACGCGAGGACGGTGCTGCGGCGGTTGGCCACGAGCAGTGCGATGACCGCCGCGATCACGGCGCCGATCACCGTCACCCACGACACGACGTCGATGATCTTTCCGCTGTCTTCGAGCGACCCCGCCGTGATCTGGCTCTGATCGATCGTCACGATCACCGGATGACCGATGGACACGGGCACCGGGATGGGGGCCGACGCGATCACCCGATTGATCATCGGACTGATGTCGAGTTCCATAATGTGCAGGTCGGCGTCCGGTGCCGGAGCAGTGAAGAGCCAACTGTGCTGCTGCCTCGCGACCTCGGAGAAGTCCTCGACGAAGCCGTCGCTGCGCGCGTAGTTCTTCGCGGCGGGCAGTACCAGGTCGCTCGCGACCTTGGATCCGGTGTTCTCCTCCACCGACGCCGCGACCTTCTGGGCGAAGTAGTCCTGCACTTCGGAACTGTGCGCGGCTTCCGCCGCCGAAGAGGTGAACCCGTCCGACGACACGACTCTCTGTGACAGCCACATGCTCGGCACCGCGACGATCATGCAGATCATCGCGACCACGGTGAACAGGCCGGAAACTACGCTTCGCACGGTGCCGAGGCTACCGGGTGATCGCGGCGGACTGCCAAGCCGACGAGGCCGGGGTCATTCACCGATCACATCGCGCGCGCGGCCCACGATCGCCGGATCGGGGACTCCCACCAGCGCCTCGTCCTTGCCGTCGTACTCGTGCAGACTCAGCACGTACCGCATGGCGTTGATGCGGGCCCGCTTCTTGTCGTTGCTCTTCACGACGGTCCATGGCGCGAAATCGGTGTCGGTGTCGGCGAACATCTGCTCCTTGGCCTCGGTGTACGAGTCCCAGCGATCGAGCGACGCCAGATCCATCGGCGAGAGCTTCCACTGGCGCACCGGGTCGATCTGCCGGATCGCGAACCGGGTCCGCTGTTCCAGCGGCGTCACCGAGAACCAGAACTTCACCAGGTGGATGCCATCGTCGACCAGCATCTTCTCGAACGCGGGCGCCTGCTGCATGAACTGCGCGTACTGCGCGTCGGTGCAGAAGTTCATCACCCGCTCCACGCCGGCCCGGTTGTACCAGGAGCGGTCGAAGAAGACCATCTCTCCGGCTGCGGGCAGATGCTGGACGTACCGCTGGAAATACCACTCGGTGGCTTCGCGCTCGGTGGGCTTCTCCAGGGCGACGGTCCTGGCACCGCGGGGATTGAGGTGCTCGTTGAACCGCTTGATGGTGCCGCCCTTGCCCGCCGCGTCGCGCCCCTCGAAAACGAGCAGATGCCGCTGCCCGGTCTGCTTGGTCCACTTCTGCAGCTTCAGCAGTTCGATCTGCAGACGGCGTTTGGTGACCTCGTACTCGCGGCGGCTCATCCGCTCGTCGTACGGGTAGTCCTCGCGCCAGGTGTCCACCACGTTCCGGGTCGGGAGCGTCAGCAGGATGGGATCGTCGTCGTCATCGTCGACGACGGCGAACCCGGCGGTGTTCCGCAGGTCCACGAGGTGCTGCAGAGCCTCGCGCCCGGAGACCAGGCTGAGGTCGGGTCCCACGTGCTGAACGGGGTTGCTGTCGCCGGTGATTCCATCCACGTCCGTCAGATTAGCCCGGTTCGGCGGCTCCGGCACCAGCAGCGTGTCGGGGTCAGCCCGGCGCGCGGTGCACACCCGGCACGAAGCGGACGATCACCAGCAGGATCCAGGTGATCAGGACGTACGGCCACGTGAAGAGCGGCACCTGGGTTCCGAGCATGAGCCGCTCGAGCAAGACCGCCAGCAGTGCTCCGATCACCGCCATCACCCACGGCATCCACCGTCCAGAGAGGAACACGCACGCCATCGCGATCGCGACCAGCACCGACGAGTAGCCGTCGAGTCCGTGATAGTCGCGCAGCGGCGAGGATCCGATCGCGACGGCGAAACCGGCGGCCAGCGCGCTGCCCAGGAGCGCCGCCAGACCCACCCGCCAGCCCGCGACGGTCAGGCCGACGAGGATCAGCAGACCGGAGATCGGATCGTCGATCAGAACCACCTGCGAGATCCCGCTGAGGATCGCGTGCACGGCGACCTCGAAGCGGTTGCCGTCGATCTCCGCCAGCGCGCCCGCGGGCTCCTGCAGCGGCTCGGTGGCGTAGTGGACGGCCTCGGCCACCAGGCAGAACGGCGCCGTCGTCGCGGGCAGCGCGAACTGCGCGAATCCGCGGGCGGCGAACAGCGCGACGAAGGCGACGGTGATCGGACCGCAAAGCAATCCGCCGACCACCGTGGCGATCACACCGGCCCAGCCCGCTCCGAGCATGGTGAAGGCCGCCGCACCCACGAGAATCCCGCAGAAGCCGTGCATTCCGGCGCGCAGCGCCGAACCGTCGGGCGACCCGGGGAAGCGGTCGCGCAGGGCGACCCCCGCGGCGGTCGAAGCCGCCAGCCCGATGACGCCCAGCAGCGCCATTCCCCAGTCCGCGACCGCGAATCCCGCCAGGATCAGCAGACCGCACCACACGTTCGGCTGGAAGTAGATCTGACCGATCCCGTTGAGTGCGGTGGCCGCCGCGTCGCGCGGCGACCCGAAAGGTTCGGCCGGAGCGTCCGTCCGCGTCTCGACGTCACTCACTGCGGACCTCCTGCTTCCAGCGGTTCTCGATATCGCCGAAATGCCAGATCGCCAGTGCCGCGGCCCATGCGGCGACGAACACCCCGACGATCACGAATCCCGCGTAGTCCAAGTCGATTCCGGCGACCCACGCCAGCGGCCCGGACTCGACGTGAGTCTCGTCGGCGAGCACCCCGGCCAATTCCACCGTGCCGATCCCGAGAGCCGCCGCCACGGAGATCGAGGTGATCGTGATGTTGTAGTAGACCTTCCGCACCGGCCGTGCGAAGGCCCAGCCGTATGCCGCGTTCATGAACACCCCGTCAGCGGTGTCCATCAGGCACATCCCGGCGGCGAACAGGATCGGCAGCACGAGGATCGCGTAGAACGGCAGGTAGAACGCCGCCGCACCGCCCGCGAGCACCAGCAGGCCCACCTCGGTGGCGGTGTCGAAGCCGAGACCGAACAGCACGCCGACGGGATAGATGTGCCACGGCTTGCGCACCGACTTCGCCAGCCCGCCGAGCAGTCGGTTCATGAAGCCGCGCTTGTTGAGCTGCTCCTCCAGTGCCTCCTCGTCGAACTCACCGCGCCGCATCTCGCGAAACACTCTGACGATGCCGATGAGCACCACGAGGTTGGCCGCCCCGAGGATTCACAGGAACACTCCCGACACCGACGCCCCGATCACACCGGTGATCGAATGCAGGGTCGACGAATCGTCCTCGATCTGCCCGGCGAGTGCCCGAACGCCCACCGCCAGCAGGACCGTCAGCTCGAAGACGATGGTCGAGTGCCCCAGCGAGAACCAGAACCCGACCGAGAGGGGCTTCGGCCGGGCGGGCAGTCCGTCGGCCTGGCGATCGGCGTCGTCCGCCAGCAGTTTCCGGGTGGCGTTGTCGACCGCGGCGATGTGATCGGCGTCGAAGGCGTGCCGGAGGCCGAAGGTGTACGCCAGCATGCCCACGCCGACGGTGAACTCGGTGTGGGCACCCCCGAGTTGGAAGTGCTCGGGCGCCGCCAGACCCACGAGCATACCGATGCCCACCACGTGCAGGAGCACCACCACCGCGGTCATACCGCCGAGTGACAGGCGGTCGCGCGCCGACAGTCCGCCCCAGAGGGCCTGCAGACGGCGCACCGGTCCCGGCCGGGAGTCCGTCGAGGCGGTCACGGCCGCGCCGCCGACGGATCATCCGCCCGCGCGGGCCT
Organism: Gordonia cholesterolivorans; assembly: GCF_039531975.1. Lineage (NCBI taxonomy): Bacteria > Bacillati > Actinomycetota > Actinomycetes > Mycobacteriales > Gordoniaceae > Gordonia > Gordonia cholesterolivorans. The sequence continues at coordinate 74,248 of NZ_BAAARB010000013.1, forward strand.
GAGCAGAGAGGAAGGGAGAGTGAAGGAACCGATCCGCACTACCGTCATTCGCGAAGCATAAGCCGGATCGGCCGACTTCGTCTCAGTGCACGTACAATTCGCCCCACCGGAAGCAGCCCCGACCGGTGGTCGTGTCGTAGGTGGCGGCCATGCTGCCCAGGCACGCGACGCCGTCGCCGGTGGCGAACGCTCCGCCCGCCGCTCCGGACACCGCGACCGTGGTACCGCCGCTGCGGCCCTGCGCCACCGACGTGGAGTACGGGCCCATCGTGTACGCGTAACCGTTGCCCCGGTGGATGCCGCTCGCGAGCGCCGACGAATTGACGCCGTTGTTCTGCGCCGTCGCCGTCCCTCCGGTCGTCGCGACGGCGAGCGCCGCACCGTTGTTTGTGGTGTCCTGCGCCGAGGCGCGGCTGCCCGGACCGGCGTTCGCGATGCAATGACTCTGGCCGTTGGCGCGCTCGACGCGCTGGTTGTCGTTCGCGGTGCAGTTGGTCGACGCCGCGGCGTGACCACCGCCCAGCAACGACGTCAGTCCGAACGCCGCGGCGACGGCGGCGATCCCGAACACGACACGAAAGAACAACGACCCGATTCGCATGACTGTCCCTCTCAACAAGACGCGACTGTGCGGCCGCTCACCGGCGCACGATGCAGCCGCCACCCTACTCGCGAGTTTCGCGATTCCAGGTTCCTCACAGCCGATCGTGACCGGACTGATTCCTGCCGTGGCATCGGGCCGTGGTCGCCCCACCCGCAGGCGCGACGCGAGACGACAGAACCCCCGTCCGGGACGGGGGTTCTGTCGTCGAAGTTCGCGTCTACTGTGAGCGTCTCGAGTCCGAGTCGCGCTCAGCTGCGGCGCTTGACCTCCTCGGTGAGTCCCTTCTTGGCGGTGTCGACCGCCATCTTCTGGGCTCGCTTGACGATGAGTCCGGGGAGCTTGATCTTCAGGTCGACGGTGAGGTCGAACTTCACGTGCGTCGTATCGCCGTTCTCGGTGAGCGTGTAGACGCCGTGCTGCTCGCTGAGCTGATCGCTCTCGACCAGATCCCAGGTGCAGGTGTTGTCGGTCCAGGAGTAGTCGAGGGTCTGGTTGTCGGTCATGCCGACCGCACTCACCGAGACCTCCACGCGAGCGGGCCGCCCGTCGGCGTCCTCGGTGAGGATCTTCGCCGACTTGTGCGGGCCCGACCACTCCGGCAGGGACTCGACGTCGAGCAGCACCTCCATCACCAGCGCGAGCGGGGCCTTGAGGTCGAATTCTGTTGATGCAGAGACAGCCATGGACAGAACCTACCCCAGCCGGTGACGATGGACCCGGCCGCCGCCGGAATCTTCACTCTCCTCAGCGCGGTTCCGCATCGGTCACGGTTTCGGGAACGGGGCGTCGAACCAGCTCGTTCAGCGTGAGCACGACGCGGTCGAGCGGCTCGACGCTGCGCCGCGCTCGGCACAGAACCACCGCGCCTTCGATGCCCGACAGGACCGCATCGGCGAGTTCGTCCGCGCGCCGGTCGTCGAAGCCCTCCTCACGGAACCGGGCCGCCAGCAGATGCGTCCACTGCAGAAAGACCTCTTCGCCGGCCTGGGCCGCCTCGGGGTCGCGCTCGCGTGCCTGCGCACCCGCCGCCACCGGGCAGCCGACCTCGAAGTCGGTTTCGATCAGCCTCCGGCGCCAGATGCCGGCGACGGCGGCCACCGCGTCGGGAAGCGGCCGCCTACGGGCGCGATTCAGCTCCGCCCCGAGTACCTCGCCCGCGAAGTAGACGGCCTCGGCCATCAGCTGAGCGCGACCGCCCGGAAAGTGGTAGTAGACCGATCCGCGGGCGGCGTCGGCAGCTGCCAGTACGTCGCCGATCGAGGTACCCGCGACTCCGTGGCGGGCGATGAGGTCGGCCGCGCACCGAACCATCGCGGCCCGCGGCGAGTCCGGCTCCGGCGATCTCACAGCCTCAGGCCTCGAGGAACCGCTCTCGCAGTTCGGACTGCGCGGCGGAGTCGATTCCGAGAGCCTCGGCGAAATACGCCTCCATGCCGCCGTGAACCCGATCCACCTCGTCGAACGCCGCCGCGAGATACTCCGGCCGCACACCCAGGACCTGCCTCAGCGCATCCGCGTCGCCGCCCGCAGCCGTGAACTTCTCGAACACCGGGGCCAGGGCCGGAACCAGACGGTCGTTGGTGAGCAGATAGTCGCTGAAGACGTCGTCGCGGGCGACGCCCATCAGCGACAGGAAGGACGCCGAGGCCCAGCCGGTGCGGTCCTTGCCGGTGGTGCAGTGGAACAAGGCCGGCGATCGGTCCTCGCCGAGGAGCCCCTCGTAGAAGCGGCGGTAACCGGTCTTCGCGCTGTCGAGGGTGATCATCTGGCGATACGTGCCCGCCATCGTCGAGATGGCGCCGCCGCTCTCGAGCACCCGATTGATCTCGGCGACACCCGCCGGATCGGTCAGGACGGTCGCCAGGTTGGCGGGTACGGCGGTCTGCGCATCGGCCAGGACGTCCAGGTGCACTTCGGCGACGTCGGCCCACACCGGGTCCGGCATCGCTTCGGTCTCGCCGGCCGACCGCAGATCGTAGACGGTGCGGAGGCCGAGAGTCGCGGCGATCTCGGCGACCGCCGAGGAGTCGTGAACGATGGTCCGGAAATCGGTGGACCGGAACAGCATTCCGTGGCGGACCGGCCGCCCGTCGACTCCGACCCATCCGCCGAGATCACGCAGATTGGGGAGCACGGGGAACGGACTGGGGGCGCCGGGGACCCGGGTCTGCTGGTCGGTCATGAAGTCTCATTATGCTCAGCCGAGGCTCGGCACGCTGTCTAACATGGCGGATGTGAGCACTCTCCCAGACGCCCACGACGGCGAGCCGCTGACCGATTCCCTCCCCGCAGACCTCGTCGCCGACGTGGACCGGATCATCGACGCCGACACCGACCGGCTGGTGGAGACGTTCAAGGACATCCACCGCGATCCCGAACTCGGATTCGCCGAAGTCCGGACCGCCCGCATCATCGAGCTGGCCCTGCAGAACCTCGGCTTCGACATCACGACCGGGATCGGTACCACGGGGGTGGCCGCCATCTACCGCAACGGCGACGGTCCGGTGGTGATGTACCGCGCCGATATGGACGCACTGGCGGTGCAGGAGGAGACGGGCGTCGAGTACGCGAGTGAGAAGCGGGTCACGCGCGAGGACGGCACCGAGGTGCCGGTGGCCCACGTCTGCGGCCACGACGCGCACGTCACCTGGATGCTGGGGATGGCGCACGCACTGATCGAACTCAAGGACCGCTGGTCCGGGACCCTGGTCCTGATCGGTCAACCCGCAGAGGAGCCGATCACCGGAGCCAAGGCGATGGTGGACGACGGTCTGTACAACTTCATCCCCAAACCGGACGTGTTCATCGGCATGCACACCGCGCCCGCCCCGGTGGGGGTGGTCGTCTCGTCTCCGGGTCCGCGGCTCGCGGGCACCGATCAGCTCGACATCCTCTTCCACGGTGTCGGAGGCCACGGCTCCATGCCGCAGAAGGCGAAGGACCCGGTGCTGATGGCCGCGATGGCCATCGTGGAGTTCCAGACCATCGTGTCGCGGATGATCGATCCGCAGCAGACCGCCGTGCTCACCGTCGGCGCCGTCCACGCCGGCTCCGACAACAACGTGATCCCCACACAGGCCCTGCTCAAGGCGAATCTGCGCTGGTACGACCCCGCGGTCCGGGAGATCATGCTGTCAGCGGTCGAGTCGGTCGCCGACGGGATCGCCAGGACGTACGGGATGCCCGAGGACAAGCTGCCGGAGATCACCCTGAAGGGCGGGTCGAGTCCGCTGGTGAACGACCTCGAGTTGTCCGAACGCATGGCCCGAACGCTCGCGGCGGTCCTCGGCGACCAGCAGATCGTCACTGACATGCCGCGAGCCACCGGTTCGGAGGACGTCCAGCTGCTGAAGGGCCCGTACCCGGAGATGCCGTTCAACTACCTCCTGGTCGGCATCGCGAACCATGAGACCTTCGCGGCGGCCCAGGCGCAGGGCGAGCCGTTCCCGTTCGCTCCGCACAACCCGAACTACCTGGTGGACCTGTCGGCCATCCCCTTCGGCGCCAAGGTCGCCGCCTACTCGATGCTCGGCCTGTTGAACCGGAGCTGACCCCGCGACGCCGAAGGCCGGCCACCCCTTCGGGTGACCGGCCTTCGTTCTGCGTGGAATCGCAGGGGATTCTGAATCAGATCAGAAGCCCATGCCGCCCATCTCGTCGGCACCCGGCATGGCCGGAGCGGCCTTCTCGGGCTTGTCGGCGACGACGGCCTCGGTGGTGAGGAACAGACCGGCGATCGAAGCCGCGTTCTGCAGCGCCGAGCGGGTGACCTTGACCGGGTCGTTGATGCCCGCGGCGAGCAGGTCCTCGTAGGTGTTGGTCGACGCGTTCAGGCCGGTGCCGAGCGGCGAGTTGCGGACCTTGTCCGCGACGACGCCCGGCTCGAGGCCTGCGTTGACGGCGATCTGCTTGGCCGGAGCCTCCAGAGCGACCTTCACGATGTTGGCGCCGGTGGCCTCGTCGCCCTCGAGAGCGAGACCGTCGATGGCAGGCTCCGACTGCAGCAGGGCCACGCCGCCGCCGGCGACGATGCCCTCTTCGACGGCAGCCTTCGCGTTGCGGACGGCGTCCTCGATGCGGTGCTTGCGCTCCTTGAGCTCCACCTCGGTGGCAGCGCCGGCCTTGATGACTGCGACACCGCCGGCCAGCTTGGCCAGACGCTCCTGCAGCTTCTCACGGTCGTAGTCGCTGTCGCTGTTCTCGATCTCGCCGCGGATCTGTGCGACGCGACCCGAGATGGCGTCGGCATCGCCGGCACCGTCGACGATGGTGGTCTCGTCCTTGGTGACGACGACCTTGCGGGCGGTGCCCAGCAGCTCCAGGCCGGCGCTCTCCAGCGACAGGCCGACCTCTTCGCTGATGACCTCGCCACCGGTGAGGATGGCGATGTCGGCCAGCATGGCCTTGCGGCGGTCACCGAAGCCCGGGGCCTTGACGGCGACGGACTTGAAGGTGCCCTTGAGCTTGTTGACGATCAGGGTCGAGAGAGCCTCGCCCTCGACGTCCTCGGCGATGATCACCAGCGGCTTACCCGACTGAATGACCTTCTCCAGCAGCGGCAGGAGGTCCTTGATGGTCGACACCTTGCTCGAGACGAGCAGGATGTACGGATCCTCGAGGACGGCCTCCTGGCGGTCGGCGTCGGTGACGAAGTAGCCCGAGATGTAGCCCTTGTCGAAGCGCATGCCCTCGGTGAGCTCCAGCTGCAGACCGAAGGTCTGAGCCTCTTCGACGGTGATGACACCCTCGTTGCCGACCTTGTCCATCGCCTCGGCGATCAGGTCGCCGATCGACTGGTCGCCGGCGGAGATGCCCGCGGTGGCAGCGATCTGCTCCTTGGTCTCGACCTCCTTGGCCGACTTCAGCAGCGACTCGGTGACGGCCGCGACGGCCTTCTCGATGCCGCGCTTGAGGCCGAGCGGGTTCGCGCCGGCCGCGACGTTGCGCAGACCCTCGCGGACCAGCGCCTGTGCCAGAACGGTGGCGGTGGTGGTGCCGTCGCCGGCGATGTCGTCCGTCTTCTTCGCGACTTCCTTGACCAGCTCAGCGCCGATCTTCTCGTACGGGTCCTCGAGTTCGATCTCCTTGGCGATCGAGACACCGTCGTTGGTGATGGTGGGGGCGCCCCACTTCTTCTCCAGGACGACGTTGCGACCCTTCGGTCCAAGGGTGACCTTGACGGTGTCGGCGAGGCTGTTCAGGCCGCGCTCGAGTCCGCGACGGGCCTCTTCGTCGAAAGCAATCTGCTTTGCCATTGGTAAGTGATCCTCCGGTAGGGGGTGACACTAAGTCTTCTGGGCCGGACTCGATGCCCGCGACGGACGACCGGGGTGTCTGTTGGACCGATCTCACCGTTCCGACCTGGCACTCACACTCCGTGAGTGCCAGACTCCGTTTTAGCACTCGCATGGTGAGAGTGCAAGGTCTGGCCCCGGAGCTCGACGGCCGCCGCTTCGGCGCGTATAAGCAGGTCAGCAACCACGTCCCGGGCCGCTACCTCTTGGTGCGGTCGAGTCCCAGCTGGTCGGTGATGTAGAAGAACGGATCGGTCTGATCGCTGAGGCCGACGACGTTGGCCGCACCCGGACCGTACGCCGCGATCCGGACCTGCCCGCCGGTGTGCTGCTCCTCCCCCGGCTCGAGCGAGGTCCCGTAGTTGACCGCGATCGGGTCGCCGTCGCGACCGGTCAGCAGCCGGGTGAGTCCGGGCATCGGCAGCTCCGGATGCGGTTCCACCACCTGGCTGGTGTGCGCATGGTCGCCGGTGACGATCACCAGCGTGTTCTTGTCCTTCTTCGCGAAGTCGAGCGCCTTGCTCACCGCATCCGACAACTGCACCGTCTCGCCGATCTGACCGCACGGATCGGCGTCGTGGTTGGCCTTGTCGACCGACCCGGACTCCACCTGCAGGAAGAACCCCTTGTCGTTCTTCAGCAGGTCGATCGCCTTCTGAGTCATGTCTCCGAGCTTGGGCGTGGCCGAGGTGAACGCGGGATTGGGCGCGCACCGGACCGGCGGCTGCTCGATGCCGTCCTTGACGGCGGTCGCCTTGTCCCAGATGCGCGGCAGGTTGCCGTCGGCGAAGACACCGAGCACCGGCTTGTCCTGGTCCGCTACGGTCACATCGTGCATCTCGTCCGCCGAGCGGACGATCTGATAGCCGCGCTCCTTGGCCTGCGCCTCGAGCGTCTTCCCCTGGTATCGGCCCGCCGTGGCCGTCTGCGCGAAGGTGGCCCACCCGCCGCCGAACGTGACGTCGGGGCGGGCCGCCAGGAGCTGTTCGGTGATCGATCCCGCGCCGCCGTTCTCGAGCGCGTTCTCCGGGCACTTCTCGGTGGTCTCCTTCGGGCCGTAGCACTTGCGCTGAGTCACGTGGGCCACCTGCACGGCAGGCGTCGCATCCTGCAGCTCGGTGGTCGTGACGTCTCCGGTGCGCAGACCGTTGGCGCGGGCGATCTCCAGGATCGTGCGTTGCGGCACCCCGTTCACGTCGACGCCGACAGCGCCGTTGTACGTCTTCGTCCCCGTCGACCACGCCGTGCCGGAGGCCGCCGAGTCGGTCGTGTAATCGGGCTTGTGGGTGTCCCTGTTCAACGAGTACGTGGTGTAGTCACCGCTCAGCGGAAGCTCGTCGATACCGGGGATCGCGCCGGCCGCACCCCACTGGTAGTTGCGAGCCAGGGTCAGTTCCTGGTTCGCGGTGCCGTCACCGATGATCAGGATGACGTTCTTGGCTCCCGACTTCTGAATCGAATCGGCGATCGCCTGCGTCTGATCCTCCGCCAGCCGCCGGGCACCGCCGTGCACCGTGATGTCGCCGGTGGCCGCGCGCGAGATGTCGACGTCTGCGGCCTTGTCGCCGTCGACGCCGACCGAGCACGCGCCGAGCACTCCGGTGAGTCCGAGAGCTGCTGCCGCGAGTGCGCCCGCTCTGCGGGCCTTCTTCTCCAGGTTCTGAGCCATGAAAGGTATGCCAACAGTCGCATATGAACGGCCGTCGGCCTCGAACCGAACTCCATTCGACGAGCGGGTGCCCGCCCGAGTCGATCCGGCGTACCGGAGGCGAACGCCCGGTGAATCCGCCTGCGGCCCGGCGATCCGGCGTCGACCGCGAGACACGCTTGCTAGCGTCGATTCGTGATTGCGCATGTCGGGTGAGTTGATCGCGATCGCCGTTCTCGGCGTCGCGCTGGCGACGGTCCTGATCGTCGTCGCACTGCGCACGCGCCGAGTGGTGAGCACACCCCACGAGCGCGCCGTGCACGACACCCTGCACACGGCGGCGCTGGCCGCCCGGCCGCTCCGCCGCGGTCTCACCGCCGAGTCGGCGGCAGAGGCGGCCGGCCCGTTGCGGGCGCTCACCGGCGCCGACGGACTCGCGCTCTACGACGCCGAGGGATCGCTCCTGACCTTCGACGGCGACGAACAGCTGTGGACCCCGCCGATGCGCTCGGCGGCCGCCGCGCTGGCCGCCGACACGCTCGCGAACGGCCGCCACTGCGTGCAGCGAGATCCCGCGGACGGCGTCGGTCCCCTGCGCAGTCTCCTGGCCGCGCCGCTGATGGCCGACGGCATCGGCATCGGCGCACTGGTCGTGGCATCGGTGACCGAGCCCGGCCCCGGCCGTATCGGCGCCATCACCGAGGTCGCACGCTATGCGGCCAGCCAACTGCAGCTCGCCGAGCTCGACGCCTCCCGCGCGCGACTGGATCGCGCCGAGGTCCTCGCCCTCCGCGCACAGATCAGCCCGCATTTCATCTACAACGCACTGAACACGATCGCATCCTTCGTCCGCACCGATCCCGACCGCGCACGCGAGCTGATCCTCGACTTCGCCGACTTCACGCGCTACTCCTTCCGCGCCGCGGGCGAGTACACGGTACTGGCCGACGAACTCCGCAACATCGACCGCTACCTCACGCTCGAACGAGCGCGTTTCGGGCCCGGGCTGACGGTGAAGGTTCAGGTGGCACCCGAGGTCCTCGGCGTCGTCGTGCCCTTTCTCGCACTGCAGCCGCTGGTGGAGAACGCCGTGCGGCACGGCCTCGCCGGGCGCCGGGACGGAACCATCTCGATCGTCGCGCGCAACGCGGGACCCGACTGTCTGCTGAGCGTGGAGGACGACGGCGTCGGCATGGATCCGGAACTGCTGCGCACGGGTGCGATCGACGCGCTCGACCCGGCCGGACCGCGAGAGTCCGACGGCGCACACGTCGGACTGACGAACGTCGACCAGCGGCTGCGCGCGGCGTTCGGCAACGACTACGGCCTGGTCGTCGAGACGGCGGTGGGAGCGGGAACCAAAGTCAGCATGCGCATCCCGAAGTTCGCCGCGGGCATCCACGCCGGAGGCCCGGCCGCCGCGCTACGGTTTGACGGACGGGAGGAGAGCAGCTGATGACCGACCTCACCGTGCTCGCCGTGGACGACGAGATCCCCGCCCTCGACGAACTGACCTACCTGCTGAACCGTCACGACGCGGTGTCGGCGGTGCACAAGGCGTCCGACGCGACCCAGGCGCTGCGCGAACTCGCCGAGCGCCGGATCGACGCGGTGTTCCTCGACATCTCCATGCCGGGACTCTCGGGCATGGAGCTGGCGGCGGTCCTGGCCAACTACTCGGCGCCGCCGCCGATCGTCTTCGTCACCGCGCATGACGACCGCGCGGTCGAGGCCTTCGACGTCGGTGCCGTCGACTATCTGCTCAAACCCCTGCGAGCCGAACGGCTCGATCAAGCGGTGGGCCGCATCCTCGCGTCCCTCGCCGGCGGCGAGGGTCCGGTCCGGACCGAGGAGCCGGACGAACCCGCCGACGATGTGATTCCGGTGGAGTCGGGCGGGATCACCTCGCTGGTACAGCGCGACTCCATCTCGTGGATCGAGGCGGTCGGCGACTACGCCCGACTGCACACCGACACCGGCTCGTACCTCGTCCGAGTCACTCTCTCGACCCTCGAATCACGCTGGGGAGGAGCAGGTTTCGCACGCGTTCACCGTTCGTACCTGGTGGCGCTGCCAATGGTGACCGGCCTGCGGTCCACCGGGGCGTCGACCATGGTCCGGGTCCGGGCCAACGGCGCCTCGCCCGCGGTGGAACTGCCGGTGAGCCGCAGGCAGGTGCGCGAGTTGAAGGACCGATTGGTCCGTGACCCGATGCGGACCTTCCGTTCCGGGCGGGACGGCTGATCCGTGGCGCCCGACTCCGCCCGTGAACCGACCCCACAGCGCGAACGCGTCGTCCTGTCCGAGCGGCGAGGCGCGCGCATGGTCCGCACCCGAGTGCAGGTGGCCGAGCAGACCGGCGTCGGCGAGCATCTGGTCCGCGGACTGGTCCGCGCCCAGTTGGCGCTGGCGCTGCGGCTCGGCGTGGCCGTCCTCGCGATCTTCGTCGCCATCCCGCTGATCGGCGCGACCGTCGAACCGTTCGCCGACGCGACGGTCTTCGGTCTGCGCCTGAACTGGCTGATCCTCGGCCTGCTGCCCCTTCCGCTCCTGTATCTGGCGGGTCGCCTGTACATCCGGCTGGCCGAGCAGGCCGAACGCGACTTCGTCCGGCTGGTGGACGCCGACTCCGACAGCGGCGACGACCCGGGCGGCGGTACGCGATGATAACCGAGCACGTCGCGGCACTGACGGTGGCCGCCGTCCTACTCGCGGCCCTCGGCACCGTCGCGGTCGGCGCCTACGGCGGACGCGGCTCGCGGTCGACGTCCGACTTCCTGGTCGCCTCGCGCAGCATCGGCGCGGGATGGAACGCCGCGGCGATCGCCGGCGAGTACCTGTCGGCGGCGTCGTTCCTCGGCGTGGCCGGATTGGTCGCCAAGTACGGTGCCGACGCGCTCTGGTATCCCATCGGATTCACCGCCGGCTACCTCTCGTTGCTGCTCTTCGTCGCCGCTCCGCTGCGCCGGTCGGGCGCGTACACCGTGCCCGACTTCGCCGAGTTCCGGCTGGCCTCGACTCGGGCGCGCAAGGCCGCGATGGTCGTGGTGATCGTGATCTGCGTGCTGTACCTGGTGCCGCAGTTGCAGGGCGCCGGGCTGACCCTGAACATCCTGCTGCACGTGCCGCCGTGGGTCGGGGTCACCGCGACCGGACTGCTGGTGATCGTGAACGTGGTCGGCGCTGGCATGCGATCGGTGACCTTCGCGCAGGCGATCCAGTACTGGCTCAAGCTCACCGCCGTCGCGATCCCCGCGCTGGTGCTGGCCGCGGTGTTTCTGAACAGCCCGCAGCGCCTCGGCGATCCGCTGCCACCGCGGGTGTCCGCGGACACCACCGTCCGGGTCGACACCCCGGTGGAGGTGACGGTGACCGACCCGGCGGGCGTTCGGGCGACCGGCGACGTGGACCGCGTCGCGGTCGTCGACCAGCCGTTGAGCGCGGGCACGCACCGTCTCGATCGCGGCGCGGTCATCGACCTCGCCGAGGGCGCCGCGACCCCGGTGGTGGCGAACGCGCCGCAGACCGGGTCGGCCTGGATGGAATCGGGCGGCGGCCTGGGCGGGGGCCATCCGCTCTATCAGGTGCTCTCGCTGATCGTGGCGACCTTCCTGGGCGCGATGGGCTTGCCGCACGTGCTCGTGCGGTTCTACACCAATCCCGACGGCCGTGCGGCGCGGCGGACGGCGTTGAACGTGATCGCGGCGCTGGCGGTCTTCTACCTCTTCCCGACCGTCCTCGGCGCACTCGCCCGCGCGTGGGTCCCGCAGGTCTTGGCGACCGGCACCGCCGACGCCGCCGTCCTGCTGCTGCCCGCCTCCGCGCTGCACGGGGCCTGGGCGATCGGGCTGTCGGCGCTCGTGGCCGCCGGCGCCATGGCCGCCTTCCTCGCCACCTCGTCCGGACTGCTGGTCAGCATCGCCGGCGTGATGTCGACCGACCTGATGCCCCCGGGAGTCCGCAGCTTCCGCATCTGCGCTCTGCTCGGCGGGGCGGTGCCGATCGTGATCGCCCTCAACGCCGGGACACTGGAGTTGTCACGGTCGGTGGGCCTGGTCTTCGCGGTCTCGGCGTCCACGCTGTGCCCACTGCTGGTGCTGGGAATCTGGTGGCGCGGACTCACCGCCGCCGGTGCGATCGCCGGACTCTGCGTGGGCGCGACCACGTCCGCGCTGGCGGTCGGAGTAGCGGTGACCGGGGCGATCGACGAGGGTGCGGGCGCCGGCTGGCTGTCGGTGATCGCCGGGTTCCCCGCGGCGGTCACCGTTCCCCTGACCTTCGCCACGATGGTCCTCGTCAGCCTGGCCACCAGGTCGCGGATCCCGGCGGTCACCGGCGCGGCCTTCGCTCGGATGCACGTGCCCGAACGGCTCGGGCTCGGGGTGGAACGGACCCCGTCGGCGCAGGACTGACCGCTACCGTTCATCGGGCGGCGGCGACCGTTCACCGCACGGCCGCCATGGCTCGTCGCTCAGGTCACAGACGACATTACCCGTGACTGTCGTCTCACTCATGCTTTGTGCAGCTACATCCCCGCAGCACACCAGCAAAGGAGTGATCGTGACCGTCACCGATCATGCCGCGCCGAAGGACGTCAGTCCTTCCCAGGACGAGTTCCTCGTCGCGCAGGCCAGCCCAGAGTTCCAGAGGTTGCGCACCGCGCTGCGCCGCTTCGTCTTCCCGATGACCGCCTTCTTCCTCCTCTGGTACGCGGGCTACGTCATCCTCGGAGCCTTCGCGCACGACTTCATGGCCACCCCGGTCTGGGGCAACATCAACGTGGGCCTCATCCTCGGACTGCTGCAGTTCGTCACCACGTTCGGCATCACATTCCTGTACGTCCGGTTCGCCAACCGCGATCTGGATCCGCAGTCGGAGGCCATCCGCGAGAACTTCGCGGACGGCACCTACTCGACGGCCGGAAAGGCTCAGCGATGAACCACGTGCTCGCCGCCGAGACCGTCGGCAACCCGGCCATCAACATCTCGATCTTCGTCGCATTCGTCGCGGTGACCATGATCGTCGTCATCCGCGCCAACCGGAAGAACGCCTCGGCCTCCGAGTTCTTCACCGCCGGCGGCGGGTTCTCCGGCCCGCAGAACGGCATCGCCATCTCGGGCGACTACCTCTCGGCCGCCAGCTTCCTCGGCATCGCCGGCGCGATCGCCGTCTACGGCTACGACGGATTCCTGTACTCCATCGGCTTCCTGGTGGCCTGGCTCGTCGCGCTGCTGCTGGTGGCCGAACTGCTGCGCAACACCGGCCGGTTCACGATGGCCGACGTGCTGAGCTTCCGGCTCAAAGAGCGGCCGGTCCGCATGGCCGCCGCACTCTCGACCCTGGTGGTGTCGCTGTTCTATCTGCTCGCGCAGATGGCGGGAGCCGGCGGCCTGGTCGCACTGCTCCTGGACATCCACGACCGCACCGGACAGTCCATCGTCATCGCCGTCGTCGGCGTGCTGATGATCGCCTACGTGCTGATCGGCGGCATGAAGGGCACCACCTGGGTGCAGATCATCAAGGCGGTCCTGTTGATCGCGGGTGCCGCGGTGATGACCTTCCTGGTCTTGGGCAAGTTCGGTTTCAACGTCTCGGAGATCCTCGGTCAGGCGCAGAACGCCATGGGCGATTCGGCGGACAAGGCCGTCGCCTCGCGCGACGTCCTCGCGCCCGGTGCCCAGTACGGCGGATCGACGATGTCGAAGGTCAACTTCCTGTCGCTGGGCCTGGCCCTCGTTCTCGGCACCGCCGGTCTGCCGCACGTGCTGATGCGCTTCTACACCGTTCCGACCGCCAAGGAGGCCCGCCGCTCGGTGGTCTGGGCGATCTCCCTCATCGGCGCCTTCTACCTGTTCACGTTGATCCTCGGCTACGGCGCCGCCGCGCTCGTGGGCCCGGACCGGATCCTGTCCGCCGCGGGCAAGGAGAACGCCGCCGCTCCGCTGCTGGCCCTCGAACTCGGCGGAACGGTGCTGCTGGGTGTGATCTCCGCCGTCGCGTTCGCGACCATCCTGGCCGTGGTGGCCGGGCTCGCGATCACCGCCTCTGCATCGTTCGCCCATGACATCTACGCGTCGGTCATCAAGCGCGGCAAGGCATCCGAGGACGATCAGGTGCGAGTCTCGCGTCGCTGCATCGTGGTGCTCGGCGTGGTCAGCATCATCCTCGGCATCCTCGCCAACGGTCAGAACATCGCCTTCCTCGTCGCGCTGGCGTTCGCGGTCGCGGCGTCGGCGAACCTGCCGACCATCGTGTACTCGCTCTACTGGAAGCGGTTCAACACCCGCGGCGCACTGTGGAGCATGTACGGCGGCCTGATCTCGTGCATCGTCCTGATCGTCTTCTCCCCCGCCGTCTCCGGCGGCGCCAAGGCGATGATCCCCGGAGCCGACTTCGCCTGGTTCCCGCTGTCGAATCCCGGCATCGTGTCGATCCCGCTGGCCTTCGTGCTCGGCATCGTCGGGACGCTGACGTCGCCCGACCGCGGCCGGCCCGGCCGCAACGCCGAGATGGAGGTCCGTTCGCTCACCGGAGTGGGCGCCGAAGGCGCACTCGCTCACTGACCCCCGATACGCACTGTGCCCCGTCCGCAAGGGCGGGGCACAGTGCGTTCGGCGTGGGCGGAGACGCCCGGTGGATCAGTCCTGGATGCGGGCGAACGGCCGGGCGGCCTCGAGTTCGAAGGCGAGTTCGAGCAGTGTGCGCTCGCCTCCGAGGTCGGCCGAGAAGTGCATCCCGAGCGGCAGACCGTTCGCACTCCGGCCGAGCGGCAGCGTGATGGCCGGGGTGCCGCTGCTGTTGTTCGCGGGGGTGAAGGCGACGTAGTCGACGAGCCGGGCGAAGATCTCGTCGAAGTCGCCGTCCGGCGCCAGGTAGCCGATCTCCGGCACGGCGTGCGCGAGCGTCGGCGAGAGGATGACGTCGTACCCCTCGAACGCGCTGCGGAATCTCGCCGTCGCCCGCTTGAGCCCGATCACCGACGCCGGCAGGCGGTAGAAGTGCTTGAGGAAGGCCGCCGACAGCCCCTTGGTGAACGGGTCCAGTCGCGAGCGGTCGAATCCCTTGCCCACCGACCTGCCGCCCATGCGATCGATGCCGAACGCCAGCAGCGCCCAGTAGTCGGTGAACTGGGCGATGTACGAGCGGTCGACGGGCATCGGAACCGATTCCACGCGGTGCCCGAGCGATTCGAGCAGTTCGACGGTCGCCGCCAGCTCGCGATCGGTGTCGTCGTCCAGGAGCCGGCCGGTCAGGGGCGTGTTGATCAGTGCGACGCGGAGCCGCGCCCGGCCCGGACCTTCGACCAGGCCGATCGGCGGCAGCGAGGCGACCTCCCGCTGCCGTTCCAGATCCGCGTAGTAGTGCGCGGTGTCGCGAACCGACCGCGTGACGACGCCGTTGCTCACCAGGTCGATCGGCAGGCCGTGCATCTGCTTGGCCTGCGCCACCCGCCCCCGCGTGGGTTTGAGACCGACCAGCCCACACGCCGCCGCGGGGATGCGGATGGAGCCGCCGCCGTCGTTGGCGTGCGCGATCGGCACCGCCCCCGCCGCGACCAGCGCCGCGGCACCGCCCGACGACGCACCGCAGGAGTAGTCGGTGTCCCACGGATTGCGGGTCGGCGGCCGGTCGGCGAACTCGGTGGTCGCGGTGAGACCGAAGGCCGGCATCGTCGACGCACCGAGGATGTTCAGCCCCGTGCCGACGAGTTCACGCGTCACGGCCTCGTCCGCGCGAGCGGGGACGTTCGCCACCGCCGCCGAACCGTGCAGCGTCGGGATCCCGGCGAAATCGGTGTTGTTCTTGATCAGCGAGGGCACACCGGCGAACACGCCGGTGAAGTCGTCGGCCTCCGCCCGCGCCAACGCGCGTTCCCGATCGTCGACGGCCACCGCCGACAGTCGCGGCTCCACCGCGTCGATCCGGGCGAGCGCGGCACGCGCCGCCTCGGCGGCCGAGATCGCTCCGGAGGCGATGGACGCGGCCAGCCCGACCGCGTCGAGGTCACCGAGGCAGTCGTCGGCGAATGAGTGAACGTGTTTCATGCCGATCACGCTAGCCGAGGCCGCCCGCCTCCGGCCCCTGCCCGAGTCAACTCGCGCGAGCCCTTCTCCCGACCCGGCCGAGCGGGTAAGACTACAGAGATGCAGCTGCAATTCACTCCTGAGGAAGAAGCCTTCCGCCGAGAACTCCACCACTACTTCACCACCGAGATCCCCGCCGAGATCCGCCAGAGATGTGAGGCCGGTGCGCTGAAATACCCCGACGACATCGTCACCACCACCCGGATTCTGAACAAGGCGGGCTACGCCGTGCCGCACTGGCCGGTGGAGTGGGGCGGTCGGGACTGGACGCCCATCCAGCATCACATCTGGCGCGAGGAGATGTCTCTCAACTTCGTGCCCGACCTGCTCCCCTTCAACGCGGGCATGGTGGGCCCGGTCATCGCGCAGTTCGGGTCGCAGGAGCAGAAGGAGAAGTTCCTGCCCGCCACCGCGAACCTCGACATCTGGTGGTGTCAGGGCTTCTCCGAACCCGAGGCCGGCTCCGACCTCGCATCGCTGAAGACCCGGGCGGTCCGGGACGGCGACCACTACGTCATCAACGGACAGAAGACGTGGACCACGCTGGGGCAGTACGCCGACTGGATCTTCGCTCTGGCCCGGACCGACCCGGACGTGAAGAAGCAGGCGGGCATCAGCTTCTTCCTCTTCCCCATGGACACGCCCGGTGTCGAGATCCGGCCGATCCAGTTGATCGACGGCAGCTACGAGGTCAACGAGGTCTTCTTCTCCGACGTCCGCGTCCCGGCGGAGAACCTGGTCGGCGAGGAGAACCTCGGCTGGACGATCGCGAAGTTCCTCCTCGGCAACGAGCGGTCGGGCATCGCCCGCGTCGGATGGACCAAGACCAAGGTCGCCAGGGCCAAGAAGCTCGCCGCCCGGACTCGCACCGCCGCCGGCACGCTGCTGGACGATCCGCTCTTCGCCGCGCGGCTCGCGAACCTGGAGAACGAGCTGCTGGCGCTGGAGATCACCCAGCTCCGGGTGGTCGCCGGATCGGCCGACGGCAAGCCGAATCCGGCGTCGTCGCTGCTGAAGCTCCGCGGCTCCCAGCTGCAGCAGGACGCCACCGAACTGCTCGCCGACATCGCCGGACCCGACTCGCTTCCGGTGTCGGCGATCGACTCCGCCGCGGAGGGCGACCCCGCGGAGATCCTGAGCCCCGACTGGGCCCAGCTGACCGTCCCGGCGTATCTCAACCACCGGAAGGTGACGATCTACGGCGGGTCCTCGGAGGTCCAGCGGCAGATCATCGACAAGGCCGTACTCGGCCTCTGATCGCGCAGACACCCCGACTCCGATACCACTTCACAAGGAAGACAATGGAATTCGAACTCTCTGAGGAACAGGTCCTGTTGCGCGACACCGTCCGCGACGTACTGGGCAGAAAATACGGCGACATCGAGAACCTGCGCGCGGTCACCGACACCGAACTGGGCTGGAGCCGCGACGTGTGGTCGGCGCTCGCCGAGATCGGCATCCTGGGTCTGGTATTCGACGAGGCCGACGGCGGCACCGGCGCCGGACCCGAGGAACTCGCACCGGTGATGGGCGAGTTCGGCGCGACGATCGCACCCGAACCGTTCCTCGACGCCGTCGTGGTACCCGGACTGCTGGTGACCCGTACCGCCGACCCCGAGACCCGAGCCGAACTCATCGGCGGCCTCTCGTCGGGCGAGCGGCTCTGCGCCTTCGCCCACCACGAGAACGGTGATCGCTGGCCGGCGTTCGCGATCGCCACGTCCTTCGCCGACGGCCGGTTGACGGGCACCAAGTCGCTGGTCGCCGCGGGCGACTGCGCCGACACCCTGGTGGTCTCGGCCCGCGATGAGGCCGGCCAGGTGGGTCTCTACCTGGTGGACGGGACGGCCGAGGGCCTGAAGCGCACAGGCTACCGCACCCACGACCGCCGCCGTGGCGCACAGATCGAATTCGACGGTGCGCCGGCCACCCGCCTCGGTTCCGGCGACGCCACCGCCGTCATCGCCGAGGTGGAGGTGCTCGCCCAGACCGCCCTGTGCGCGGAGGCGGTCGGAGCCATGCGGGCGTCGCTGGAGATGACCACCGGATATCTGAAGACCCGCAAGCAGTTCGGCGTTCCGCTGGCGACCTTCCAGGCGCTGACCCACCGCGCCGCCGACATGTACGTCTCGCTCGAGTTGGCGACCAGCCTCAGCGTCTACGCGACGGCGGCGCTCGCGGAGGGCCGCGTGGACCCCGTCATCGCCTCCCGCGCCAAACTGCAGATCTGCCGTTCGGGCAGGCACATCGGGCAGGAGTCGATCCAGATGCACGGCGGCATCGGAATGACGGCCGAGTATCCGGTGGCGCACTACGTCAGCCGGCTCACCGCGATCGGGCACACCCTGGGCGACGCCGACAGTCATCTCCAGCGGCTTTCGGCGTCGATCGGCGAGTGGGACATGGTCACCGTGGGTTGAGCCTGCGCCCGGCCCGAACGGCGGGCCACCGAATCTGTGACCGTCGGTCACATGTACTAAGGTGACCGAAACCCCAGCGCCGAGCCGCTCGGCGCGATCGAAACGGAGGCAACAATGGCCGCACCCCTCATCGAGGACTCCATCGAGATCGACGCCAGCCCGGAGAAGGTCTGGTCCGTCGTCAGCGATCTGCGCCGCATGGGCGAATGGAGCCCCCAGTGCAAGAAGATGATCATCTTCGGCGGTGACGTGAAGCTCGGCACCACCACCCTGAACGTGAACCGCCGCGGCCCGCTCGTGTGGCCCACGCGATCGAAGGTCGTCACCTTCGAGCCCAACAAGGAGCTGGCCTTCCGCGTGCTCGACAACCGGACCGTGTGGTCGTTCCGGATCGAGCCGACCGACTCGGGCGTGCGACTCACGGAGAGCCGCACGGTGCCGGGCGGGCAGACCACCAAGATCTCCTCCACCCTCGTCGACAAGGTGATGGGCGGCGAGAAGTCGTTCGAGGCGGAACTGGCCGCGGGAATCCGCGAGACCCTCGGCAAGATCAAGCGCGCTGCGCAGACCGCCTGACCACCGCCATCTGCGCGCACTCGGGCGCGCATGGACCGAACCCACCGATCCCCGCTCAGCCACCGCCCGCCGATCCCGGCGGCGGCCCGCTGAGCGGGGATCCGTGTGCGTGCTCGACGAGATGCGACCCGCGGCCCGCGGACGATTAAGCTGAAAGCACTTGCGCTGCGACCTGAATGACCCGACGCAGCGACCTCGAACTAGGAGCGCAGAACCGGTGGCCCGACGTCCCGCCCGACCCGACGACCGCGAAGGCCTCGCCCACATCGTGGACCTGATCCGCGAAACGGTTCCACCGCTGCATCCGGCGGGCGTGCCGTTCGTCGCCGCCCCGGCCGCCCTCGCGCTGCTGGGCCGCAGGCACCGCTGGATCGCGCGACCTGCGTGGGCCGCCGCGGGCGCCTCCGCGCTGTTCTTCCGGCACCCGAACCGTGTGCCTCCGACCGGCGACGGGCTGGTGGTCGCGCCCGCCGACGGCACCATCGCCCTCGTCGACGAGGCCGTGCCGCTGCCCGAACTGGGGCTCGGAGACCGGCCCGTACCGCGTGTGTGCACCTTCCTCTCGGTCTTCGACGTCCACGTCCAGCGGGTTCCGATCGCCGGCCGGGTGCTGTCCGTGCAGCACACCCCCGGCAAGTTCCTGTCCGCCGACCTCCCGGAGGCGAGCAGTGAGAACGAACGCACCGCGATGACCATCGCCACCGGCCCAGACGGAACCGGTCCGCGAGTCGGCGTGGTGCAGATCGCCGGACTTCTCGCCCGCCGCATCGTCTGCGAACCCGCCCCGGGCGAGGTCCTGAGTCTCGGCGACACCTACGGACTGATCCGGTTCGGCTCGCGTGTGGACGTCTACCTCCCCGAGGGCAGCGACGTCCGGGTCGCGCTCGGCCAGCGCGCGGTCGGCGCCGAGACCGTTGTCGCGGAGCTGCCCTGATGGCCAGGAGCCGTCCGCACCGTAATCCCACCAACAAGTCCGGCAGACGACTGCGGCGCCGCACGTCGACGCCGTCGTCCGACCCCGAGGCCCGCTCCCGGGCCTCCCGTGCCGCCCGGTCGGCGCGCGCGGGACGCATGCTGGTCCCGTCCACGCTCACGATCCTCGCGATCTGCTCCGGCCTCACCGCCGTGCGTTCGGCCGATGCCGGCCAGGTCGACCTCGCGATGGGTCTGCTGGTCCTGGCCGCCGTCTTCGACGGACTCGACGGTCGCGTCGCCCGCATGATGGACGCCTCGACCAAGATCGGTGCCGAGATCGATTCACTGGCCGACGCCATCAACTTCGGCGTCGCCCCCGCGCTGATCGTGTACTCGGTGGTCTTGCGCGACAACGCGGGCTCCGCGGCGCAGGATTTCGGCTGGGTGCTCGCGCTGCTGTTCTGCGTGGCGGTGGTCCTGCGACTGGCCCGGTTCAACACCCTTCTCGACGACGACAGCGCGCCCAGCTACACCAAGGACTACTTCGTCGGTGTGCCGGCGCCGGCGGCGGCGGTGATGGCGCTGCTGCCGATCGGGCTGCAGCAGCACTTCGGTCACGGATGGTGGGTGTCGGTGCCCGCGGTCGGCGCCTGGCTGCTGTTCATCGGGTTCCTCGCCGTCAGCCGCATCCCGACCCTGTCGCTCAAGTCGGTCAAGATCAGGCCGAGTTCACTGGCGGGTCTGCTGTTCCTGGTGGCAGCGGCCGGAGCGCTGCTGTTCACGTTCCCGTATCTGCTGATGGTGATCGGCGTGGCCGCCTACCTCATCCACATCCCGTTCGCCTGGCGCACGCAGCGCTGGGTGGCGGCGCACCCGGAGCACTGGGAGGCCCCCGCCCGCGACCGCAGGCTCCAGCGCCGAGACGAGCGCCGGCAGGCGGTCGCGGACGGCACCCGCAGGCGAGTGATCCCCGCGCGTTCCAATGCGCGGCTGGGTCTGCGCCGACCCCCGGCGCGGCGCGAGGACTGACGGTGAACCCGACGCTGACGCTCACCGCCCGGCTCAACACCTCCGCGGCCGACTCGCGCCGCGGCATCGTACGGGTGCATCCGGAGGTGCTCGCCGCCCTGTCGCTGCGTGAATGGGACGCTGTCTCGCTGGTCGGCGCGCGCACGAGCGCGGCGGTCGTCGCCGCCGCGCCGCCCGGTTCCCCCACCGGTCTGGTCCTGCTCGACGACCTGACGCTGTCGAATCTGGGGATCCGCGAGAACTCGGGGGTCGCGGTGGCACCGGTGGTGGTGCACGGCGCCGCGCGCATGAGTGTCCGAGGCTCACGGCTGGCGAGTGCATCGGTGAGCGAGGCGACGCTGCGCCGGGCTCTGCTCGGCAAGGTCGTGAGCGTCGGCGACACCGTCTCGCTGCTGCCCCGCGATCTGGGTCCCGAACTCACCGCCGCCGAGGCCACCCGGTCCCTCGCGCGTTCGGTGGGGATCACCTGGACCAACGAGTTGCTGACCGTGACGGCCACCGCCCCCGCCGGCACGGTGAGCGTGCAGACCAACACCGCGGTCCTGTGGGAGACGGACGCCCGGACTCCGGGCGCGGTGCCTCCGGCCCCGACCGCCGCGGCGACGCCGGCCACTCCGAGCACCCTCACTGCCCCGAGCGCGACCGCCGCGGAGCCGGACGCGCACGTCCGACCGGTGTCGGAACTGGTCGGGGTCGACACGCAGGTCGCCAGGCTGAGCGAATGGCTCCAGGTGACTCTCGACAATCCGGACGTGCTGCGCGCCCTCGGCGCACAGCCTCGACTCGGCGTCCTCGTCTCGGGGCCCGCCGGAGTCGGAAAGGCGACGGTGGTCCGGGCCGTGTGCGCCCGCCGCCCGCTGGTCGAGGTCGACGGGCCCTCCACCGGCGCTCTCGCCGCCGACGACCGACGCGCCGCCGTCACCGGCGCTCTGAGCCGGCTCACCGGCGGCGGTGTGCTGCTGGTGACCGACATCGACAAGCTCTTGCCCGCACAGGCCGACCCGGTGTCGACGCTGATCCTGCAGGACCTGCGCGCCGCCGTCGCCGACGGTGCCGTCGCGCTCGTCGCCACCACGTCCGACCCGTCCGGCCTCGACAGCCGGGTCCGCGAGCCCGATCTGTGCGACCGCGAACTCGCCATCGGTCTGCCCGACGCCGCCCAACGCGCCAAACTGCTCGGTGCGATCCTCTCGCAGGCACCCACCGACGGCCGCCTCGACCTCGACTCCGTCGCCGCACGCACTCCCGGTTTCGTGGCCGCAGACCTCGCCGCCCTGACCCGCGACGCCGCGCTGCGGGCGGCCGCGCGCGCCACGCGCGACGGCTCTCCCGCCGCCTTGCGCACGGACGACCTCGATGCCGCGCTCGGCGTGATCCGCCCGGCGTCCCGACTCGAATCCCCCGACGTGGCACTCGGATCCATCACGCTCGACGACGTCGGCGACATGGTGGAGACCCGGCAGGCCCTCACCGAGGCGGTGCTCTGGCCGCTGCAGCATCCCGACACCTTCACCCGCCTGGGTGTGCAGCCGCCGCGCGGCGTCCTGCTGTACGGACCGCCCGGCTGCGGCAAGACCTTCGTCGTCCGGGCACTGGCCGCGTCGGGCCGGCTGTCGGTCCACAGCGTGAAGGGCGCCGAACTGCTCGACAAGTGGGTCGGATCGTCCGAGCGCGCCGTCCGCGACCTCTTCGACCGCGCCCGCGAGAGCGCGCCGTCGATGATCTTCCTCGACGAGGTCGACGCCCTCGCGCCCCGCCGCGGCGGGTCCACCGACTCCGGCGTCGCCGATCGGGTGGTGGCCGCGCTGCTCACCGAACTGGACGGGGCCGAGCCGCTCACCGACGTCGTCGTCCTCGGCGCCACCAACCGGCCGGACCTCGTCGACCCCGCACTGCTGCGGCCCGGACGCCTCGAACGCCTCGTCTTCGTGCCGCCGCCCGATGCCGCCGCCCGCGCCGACATCCTCCGCGCCGCGGCCCGCAGCATTCCGATGCCGGACGTCGACCTCGAGGCTCTCGCCGCCGAACTGGAGGGGTATTCGGCAGCCGATTGCGCCGCCGTCCTGCGGGAGTCGGCACTGGCCGCCATGCGCCGGGACATCGACGCGGCGACGGTGACCGCCGACGACGTCGCGACCGCCCGGCGAGCGGTCCGGCCGTCGCTGGATCCTCAGCAGGTCGCCGAACTCGAGGCCTACGCCGAGCGCCGCGATCGAGACAATTAGTAGGAAGCCCTAGTAATTCGTGTCACTTCTGGGCGACACTTACTGGGAATGCCCAGTAACCCTCCCGAGGAGTACACGTGACCACTGGTTTCAGCGTCGAGACCACGCGGGCGATCGACGTCGCCCGCTCGCACACCATCGGCGGACTGCTCCGCCGCACCGCCCTGCGCAGCCCGGATAAGACCGCCGTCGTCAACGGCGACACCACGCTCACCTTCGCCGAGTTCGACGACGCGGTGAACCGCTGCGCCAACGCCCTCACCGCCCGCGGACTCGGCAAGGGCGACCGCCTCGCTCTGGTGAGTCACAATTGCTGGCAGTTCGCCGTGCTGAACTTCGCGGTGGCCCGGCTCGGCGCGATTCTGGTGCCGATCAATTTCGGCCTCGGCGTCGACGAGATCGCGTTCATCCTCTCGCACTCCGGATCCCGCATCGTCGTCTCCGAAGACGCGCTCACGGAGACCGTCGGCGCGGCGGTCGACGCCTCCTCCGGCGGCGACGCGGTGCGCGGCGTCATCAACCTCGCCGGCGGTACGACAGCCGGCTGGGAGGATGTCGCCTCCTGGATCGCCCACGACGACGCCTCGGTCCCCGACGTTCTCGTCGAAGACGATGACCCGGTGCGGATGATGTTCACCTCGGGGACCGAGTCTCGTCCCAAGGGCGTGCTCTTATCCTCGAAATCACTGGTGTCCCAGTACGTCTCGTGCATCATCGACGGCGGCATGTCGGCCGACGACATCGAGGTGCACTCCCTGCCGCTCTACCACTGCGCCCAGCTCGACTGCTTCCTGTCGGTGGACGTCTACCTCGGCGCCACGAGCATCATCCTGCCGAGCCCGGAACCGGCGGCCCTGCTGGCCGCGATCGAGACGCACCGCGCCACCAAACTGTTCTGTCCGCCCACCGTGTGGATCTCACTGCTGCGCCATCCCGACTTCGACACCCGAGACCTCTCCTCGCTGAAGAAGGGTTACTACGGGGCCTCGCCGATGCCCGTCGAGGTCCTGCGGGAGATGAGCCGGCGCCTGCCCGACGTCCGGCTCTGGAACTTCTACGGCCAGACCGAGATGAGTCCGCTGGCCACCATCCTGCAACCACACGAGCAGATCGAGCGCGCCGGATCGGCCGGCCGCGCCTCGCTCAACGTGGAGACCCGCGTGGTCGACGACGAGGACAATCCGGTGCCGACGGGCGAGGTCGGCGAGATCGTTCACCGCAGTCCGCACGCCTGTCTGGGCTACTTCAACGACGAGGAGAAGACCGCGGCCGCATTCCGAAACGGCTGGTTCCACTCCGGCGACCTCGGGATCATCGACGCCGACGGCTACCTCTCGGTGGTCGACCGCAAGAAGGACATGATCAAAACCGGCGGTGAGAACGTCGCCTCCCGCGAGGTGGAGGAGGCGATCTACCTGCTCGACGGCGTCGCCGAGGTCGCGGTGTTCGGTGTTCCCCATCCCAAGTGGATCGAGGCGGTGACGGCGGTGATCGTGAGCAAGGACGGCGTCGAGCTGACCGAGGACGACGTGAACGCCCACCTCGAAGGCGTCCTCGCCGGTTACAAGCGGCCGAAGTACGTCATCTTCGCCGACGCCCTGCCGAAGAACCCGTCGGGCAAGATCCTGAAGAAGGACCTCCGGACGGCGCATGCGGCGGTGGCCTCGCAGGACTGACGCGTCACGGCGCCGGCGTGTCGGTCTCAGGCCCGCCGCCGGTACCCGACCACCAGCGGCGCGTGATCCGACAGACGCTCGTCCGGCGAGGGCTCCTTGTCGACCGCCACCCATCGCGCCCGGGACGCCAGCCCCGGTGACGCGAGTTGGTGGTCGATGCGCCATCCGACGTCCTTCACGAACGACTGCCCGGCCCAGCTCCACCAGGTGAGCGGGCCGGGCCGGTCGCCGTACAGTGTCCGGACCACGTCGATCAGCCTGCGCGGCGAGAGCTGCCGATCGAGCCACTCGCGCTCCTCCGGCAGAAACCCCTCCATCTTGCGTGCGGCGCGCCAGTTGGTGACGTCGTGCTCGCAGTGGGCGATGTTCAGGTCGCCGATCAGCAGGAACTCCCGGCCGGCGCGGCGAGCGGCGAGTCGGTTGCGCTCCAGTTCGCGCGCGAAGCCGGCCAGGAACGCCATCTTGCGCCGGTACTTCGCACCACCGTCGGGCTTCTCCCGGACGTTCCCGGGACGCTGCAGTTCCGCGGGCAAGCCGCCCTTCGGCAAGTACAGACAGGCCACCGTGATCGGCTCATCGGCGAGGTCGACTTCCAGATAGCGTCCGTGCGAGGCGTGCGCGGACAGCCCGCGGGCCCGCGGCGGGTCGGTGGCCCAGCTCCGCACCGACGCCGGCGGCTGCCGGGTCGCGATCGCCACGCCGTTGCGCCCCGGAATGGTCCCCGTGTCGAAAGACACCGTGTAGCCGGGGAATTCGCCGATCTCCTCGGGCGGGCAGCGGAGCTCCTGCAGTCCCACCACATCCGGTGCCCGCTCCGCCAGCCACGTGTCGAAGCCGCGGCGTCGCGCCGCACGGATGCCGTTGACGTTGAACGAGACCACGGTCAGTTCCTCGGATGCCACGACCCCAGAATGCCCGAGCTCTCCGCGGGCGGCATCCGCCGCCCCCGGGCGCGGAATTCTATTCGGTTGCCCGGGGCTGACAGAATGAGTCCATGAGCCGCCCCCACGTGTCGCACCAGAATCTGAACCTGCGCCCCTTGGAACAGTCCGAGAAGCTGCAGAACGTCTGCTATGAGATCCGCGGGCCAGTGCACGAGCACGCGTCCCGTCTGGAGTCCGAAGGACACCGGATCATGAAGCTGAACATCGGCAACCCCGCACTGTTCGGCTTCGAGGCGCCCGACGTCATCATGCGCGACATGATCCACGCCCTCCCGTTCTCGCAGGGCTACTCCGAATCGGCGGGCGTGCTCTCGGCACGGCGTGCGGTGGTCACGCGCTACGAGACCATCCCGGACTTCCCCTACTTCGACGTCGACGACGTCCTGCTCGGCAACGGCGTCTCCGAGCTCATCACCATGACCATGCAGGCATTGCTCAACAACGGCGACGAGGTGCTCATCCCGGCACCGGACTATCCGCTGTGGACGGCGATGACGGCACTGTCCGGAGGCACGCCCGTGCACTACCGGTGCGACGAGGACAACGGCTGGAATCCGGACATCGAGGACATCGAGTCGAAGATCACGCCGAACACCAAGGCGATCGTCGTGATCAACCCGAACAATCCGACCGGCGCGGTCTACTCCAGAGAGGTCCTCGAGGGCCTCGTGGATCTGGCACGCCGTCATTCGCTGCTGATCCTGGCCGACGAGATCTACGACAAGATCCTGTACGACGACGCCGAGCACATCAACATCGCGAGCCTCGCCCCCGATCTGCTGGTGCTGACCTTCAACGGCCTGTCGAAGGCCTACCGGGTGTGCGGCTACCGCGCGGGATGGGTGGTCCGCACCGGCCCCAAGGACCACGCGAAGGGCTTCATCGAGGGTATGTCGATCCTCGCCTCCACCCGACTGTGCGCCAATGTCCCCGCACAGCACGCGATCCAGGTGGCGCTCGGCGGTTATCAGAGCATCGACGCGCTCACCGCCCCCGGAGGCCGGCTGTTCGAGCAGCGCAATGTGACGTGGGAGAAGCTCAACGAGATCCCGGGCGTCAGCTGCGTGAAGCCGATGGGGGCGCTGTACGCGTTCCCGCGCCTGGATCCGGAGGTGCACGAGATCCACGACGACGAGCAGTTCGTCCAGGATCTGCTGCTGCAGGAGAAGATCCTGGTGGTTCAGGGTTCGGGCTTCAATCTCCCCGACACCCATCACTTCCGAATCGTCACACTGCCGTGGGCCCAGGACCTGGCCGAGGCCATCGAACGGATCGGCAACTTCCTCTCGTCGTACCGACAATGACCGGCTCCGGCGCCCTGACCAGCGGAAAAACAGACGCTAACTGCTGCTAGCAGTTAGATGTGACACCTGGTAACGTCAAATCTGTCACACCGACAGATGGAGACGCCCATGGCCGATTGGCACCGCTTCAACGTCACGAACGGCGACGTCGATCTCGCGACCTTCTCGTACGGCACACCCGGCGAGCGCACGCCCGACAAGCCGGTCGTGCTGCTGGTGCACGGTTGGCCCGACACTCACCACCTGTGGGACCTGGTGGCGCCGCGGCTGGCGGAGCATTTCCGCGTCTACGCATACGACACCCGGGGGTTCGGCGACAGCACACGTCCGGTAGCGGTGGAGTCGTACCGTCTCGACGCCCTGGCGCAGGACATGCTCGCGGTGTGCCACGCCGTGAACCCCGACGGCGAGACACACGTCGTCGCGCACGACTGGGGTTCGGTCCAGGCCTGGGAGACGGTCACCACCGCCGGCGCCGATGACGTGATCGCCTCGTTCACCTCCGTGTCGGGACCGAACCTCGACTACCTCGGCGAGTGGGCTCGCGCGAAGATGGCACGGCCCACGCCCCGGGGCGTCGCACAGGCGCTCTCCCAGGTCGCCTCGTCGGCGTACACCGCGTTCTTCCAGGTCCCCGGCGCATCGGACCTGTTCTTCCGGACCTTCGGATCCGACCGCGTCTGGACGGAGTTCCTCCACCTCGTGGAGGGGACCCCGCGCGAGAACGCGCGGTTCGGCCCGACGCTGCGAGAGGACATGATCAGCGGGCTCAAGCTGTACCGCGCCAATATCCGCGGCAAGCTGGCGAATCCGGAGCCCCGGCCGACCCGAGTGCCGGTGCTGGAGGTCGTGAACGATCGCGACATCGCGCTGCGTCCGGCGATCTACGAACGCACGCACACCCACGCGGACAGGCTCTGGCGTAAGCGGACCGCCACCGGCCATTGGCTGCCGTACACCAACCCCGGTTACCTGGCGGACACGGCGATCGAGTTCATCGAGACCATCGCCGGCGGCGCACCGGTGTCCCCCAACACCATCGACCGTGCCCGCGTCGACGGGCCGGCGCGCGAACTGATCGGCAAACTCGCCGTCGTCACCGGCGCGGGCAGCGGCATCGGACGTGAGACGGCGTATGCCCTGGCCGATCTCGGCGCCGAACTGGTCCTCGCCGACATCGACCTGGATTCGGCCGAGGAGACCGCGATCGCGTGCAAGGCCAAGGGCGTCCCGGCCACCGCCTACCGGCTCGACGTCTCCGACACCGACGCGGTGACCCGCTTCGCGGACGATGTGCGCGCTGCCCACGGCGTCGCCGACATCGTCGTCAACAACGCGGGCGTGGCCCTCGCCGGATCGGCGCTGGCCGCGTCCGACGAACAGGTGGACCGACTCCTCGCCATCAACCTGCGCGGGGTCATCAGCGGCAGCCGCGCCTTCGGCAGGCAGATGGCCGAGCGCGGCGTCGGCGGACACATCGTCAACCTGGCCTCCGCCGCGGCTTTCACCCTCTCCCGCGACCTCGGCCTGTACTCGGCGAGCAAGGCCGGTGTGCTGATGTTCTCCGAGTCGCTGCGCGCAGAACTCGCCGAGCACCGCGTCGGAGTCACCGCGATCTGCCCGGGCATCGTGCACACCAACATCACCGCGAACACCGAGTACGCCGGGGCCGCCGACGAGTCGGCGACCCGCGAGAAGGTCGACAAGTTCTACCAGAAGCGGAACTTCACTCCCGACCGGGTCGCGCGCGACATCGTCGCCGCCATCGCGAAGAACAAGGCCGTGGTGCCGGTGACGCCCGAAGCCGAGTTCGGCTACCGCGTCTACCGCTTCTTCCCGTGGGCGGCGCGCATCGGCGCCCGTCAGAAGATCGCAGGCTGATCCACCTCGAACAGGACTCTTCTCTAGAACCGGAGGGACAGATGAACACCGGGCACACACACTCCACCGCCGACACCGATCCCGGCAAGATCGAACTCCACGCGCGCAACGTCGCATTCGATCTGTCGGAGACTCCGCTGCACTGGATCCCCGGCCACCCGATGTCGTCGAACATGATCACCGTCCTCAACCTGCTGCTGCCCGAGGGCGAACGGTGGTTCGTCGAGACCTTCAACGAGGCGCTGCCTCTGATCAAGGACGAGGCGCTCGCCGCCGACATGCGCGGATTCGTCGGGCAGGAGGCGATGCACGCCGAGGTCCACGACCGGGCCGTCGAGAACTGGCTGCGCGGACACGGCGTGGACCCCACCGGCTACCTGCAGCAGATGGAGTGGATCTTCCGGCGGGTGCTCGGACCTCGCGACGGGAACGCCGAGCAGAAGCGCAAGCACCTGATCGAACGCCTGTGGCTCATCGCCGCCATCGAGCACTACACCGCGATCCTCGGTGATTTCGCGCTGAACTGCACGTGGGCCGAGAACGGCGCCGACCCCGCGATGACCGACATGTTCACCTGGCACGGAGCCGAAGAGGTGGAGCACCGTGCGGTGGCGCACGACGCCGCCGCGTACTTCGCCGACAGTCCGCTCCGCCGCGCTCGCGCGATGGCGCTGGCCTTCCCCTTCCTGATCTGGCTGATGGCTCGCGGTTTCCGGTTCATCAACAGTCAGGATCCGACGGTCGCCGACAAGTCAGTCGTGGCGAAGACCCGCCTGTACGTCCGGAGCTACGTGCGCGACTCACGCGCCGGAGTGTTCCCGAAGCTCTCGAAGCTCGCGCTCGCGACGCTCACCTACTTCAAACCGGGCTTCGCGCCGACCGACATCGGCGACACCGCCCAGGCGGTGGCCTTCCTGGCCTCCTCGCCCGGAGCTCGTCGAGCGGCATGACGATCATGACGAACGGCTCCGCACGACCCATCTCCGACCTCTCCACCGAACCGCCGCACCTGTACGGCCGGTTCCGCCGCGACCCGCTGATGAGGCTGCTCACCGGGGTCGGCAAGGTCTGGTTCCCGTTCTGGCGACCGATCTCGCCGCTGCGCGATCCGGCCGCGAACGACGGCGTCATGACCCTCGACATCGTCGACCGCGAGGTGGTGGCCGTCGACGAGAACGTGATCGCCTTGACTTTCGCCGCGCCGGATCGCTCGATCCTGCCCGAGTGGCATCCCGGCGCGCACCTGGATCTGCTCCTGCCGTCGGGCCGCATGCGCGAGTACTCGCTCTGCGGCGATCCCGGCGATCGGCGCACCTACCGCATCGCGGTCCGGCGCATCCCGGACGGCGGTGGCGGCTCCATCGAGGTGCACGACGGCCTGCGGGTCGGTGACTCGATCCAGATCAAGGGACCGCGCAACGCCTTCCCGCTGGTTCTGCCCGGCTACGGATCGCCGGCGCGCACGCTGCGCTTCGTCGCCGCGGGCATCGGCATCACCCCGATCCTCCCCATGATCGCGATGGCCGACCGTTACGGACTCGACTGGTCGATGATCTACTCCGGCCGCTCCGCCGACTCGATCCCGTTCATCGACGAGCTCAGCCGGTACGGCGACAAGGTGACGGTCCGGACCGACGACGTCGACGGGCTGCCGGGCATGGCCGAACTGGTGGGACCGGTCCCGGCCGGCGACGCGGGGCTGTCGGTGTACTGCTGCGGTCCGGTCCCGATGCTCGAGCGCCTGCGTACGCATCTGGCCGATCGCAGCGATATCGAGCTGCACTTCGAGCGCTTCTCGCCGCCGCCGATCCTCGACGGCACCGAGTTCACAGTCCGGATCGGTTCCACCGGACGCACAGAGACAGTCGCGGCCGACGAGTCGGTGCTCACCGCGCTGCGGCGGGTGGATCCGGCCGTCCCGTACTCCTGTCAGCAGGGATTCTGCGGCACCTGCCGACTCAAGACGAGCGCGGGCGAGGTGGATCATCGTGACACGCTGCTGACCGGACCCGAACGGGAGGATGGCTGGTTCCTCCCGTGCGTGTCCCGGTGCCGTTCCGACTCCCTGACCGTCGAGATGTGAGGACGGCTCCGGCACCGGTCCGGGGTTTGGAACAATGCACCCCATGACCGAGTACCGAATCGATGATCTGGCACGGGCCGCGGGAACGACGACCCGCAACGTCCGCGGCTACCAGGATCGGGGACTCATCCCGCGTCCCATCCGCCGCGGCCGGATAGCGATCTACGGCGACGAGCACCTGGCGAAGCTGCGCGTCATCAACGATCTGCTGGCTCGCGGCTTCACGATGACGCACATCGGCGACTTCTTCAAGCGCGTGCAGACAGGCGACGACATCGCCGAGTCGCTCGGGCTGCGCGAGGTGGTGTCGCGGCCGTGGTCGCAGACCCCCACCGACACCGTGACCGCCGCCGAGCTGCACGCCAAGCTCAACACCAGCGATCCGAAGCTGCTGAGCCGGGTCCGCGAGTTCGGGCTCATCGAGCCGATCGGCGACGATGACCCGCCCCGCCAGTACATGATCAAGGACGTCGAGACCATCGACGCCTACCAGCGTCTGATGCAGATCGGCATACCGCTGCCGTACATCCTCGACCTGCAGCGACAGCTCGACGAGGACATGGACCGTGCCGCAAAGACGCTGATCAGCGCCGGCCGCCGCGCCATCACCGAAGGCCGCTTCGACGGCTGGATCCCGGAGAGCGGAGCAGAGTCGGACTGGGCGTCCACCTTCTTGGGCGAGCTGAAGGTCACCGGCCGGGTGGCGGCGCACAACACGCTCTACCGCGCGCTCGACCGCGAACTGGCACGACAGCTCGACGACTACCTGGCCGTCGCCCGCGAACGCCGGGACCAGCGCGAGAGCTGAAGGCGACCGTCTCGGATCGGGCCGCGTGAGACCGCGCTACCCGATCACGATCGGCGGGAGACCCGGTATCGGGTTCGGGATCGTCCGACGCCGGTTCTCCGGGGGCGGAGCCGGCGGCGCAGGGCCGGTCTGCGCCTCCGTCGGCGTGCGCCGCGTCGTCTTGGGCGGCGGCGGAGGCGGCGGAGGCGTGGTGTACCTGGCCAGCGGCGCCCGCGCCGCGGCGACATCGCGCGGATCCACCGAGCCGGGCACCCGGACCGGCTCGGACGCGGTGTTCGAGGTCCGGGCAGTCGGCCGGGTCGCCGATTCCGCTGCGCTCCGGTCGGGCCCCGAAGTCTCATGAGCATTCATCGCCAGCGCCACGCCGCCGCCCCCGATCGCGAGCAGCGCCAGCGCCGCCACCACGATCATCCGGCCCCTCATACCCGGCTGCGGTTCGACGGCCGCGTCCGCGGGCGCCGGCTCCTCGGCAGGTGGTTCCTCGGCGCCCTCGGCATCGTCGTACACGTCCGGCAGCGCGTTGCCGAAGCGATCCAGTCCGTAGTCGGCCGGGTCGATCAGCCCGGGGTCCGCGGCGCCGGCATCCCACGCGCGGATCGGCGGCGGTGCGGGGACGGGAGCGAGCGTCTCGGTCGGCTCGTCGTCACCGCCGAAGGTCGCCGGGAAGTCGTCGCCCGGTGCGATCACCGAGAAGCCGCGTTCGGTGAGCGACTCGGACAACCCGGGCCAGGCGGTGTCGCCGGGCCCCAGCGCGATCGCATCGACCGGCAGGGCGCCCGCGAGCTCCACCACCATTCCGTGGGCGCGATTCGCCTCCGGGACGGTGGCCTCGACGACGTCGTCGAGCGTCAGCGTGAGCACCCGGATGTGCTCGTCTCCGAGGATGAGCGCACTGTCGCGTCCGGCGAGCGAGGCGCGGGCCCGGCCCACCAGGGTGACGAGCTCGGCGAAGACCTCCGGGGCCGCAGCGTCGACGCGACCGGTATCGCGCAGGTACGCGGCGATTCTGGCGTCGAGCACGTCGGGGTGGATGCGCTCCTCGACCTCGGACGCGATCACCGCACCGTTCTCGATGCGCGCGGCCCACAGTCCGGTGGGACGCAGATCGAGGGCGATCACCGCACCCGTCGGGTCGCCGGGCAGGTCGAAGTCCGCCAGCCAGGCCGGCGGTCGGCTGAGCGGACCCGTCACGACGACTCTCCTAGTGGTGATTCGAACCCGTCACCCGCACCGGTGCCGCCGGTGCCGGCTCCGGCTCATCTCTGGAAATTGAGGTACGCCTTCGACGGCGTCGGCCCGCGCTGCCCCTGATACTTCGACCCGACCGACGCGGAGCCGTACGGGCTCTCGGCGGGGCTGGTCAACCGGAACAGGCAGAGCTGGCCGATCTTCATTCCCGGCCACAGCGTGATCGGCAGATTCGCCACGTTCGACAGTTCGAGCGTGATGTGGCCGGAGAAGCCCGGGTCGATGAAGCCCGCGGTGGAGTGCGTGAGCAAGCCCAATCGGCCGAGCGACGACTTGCCCTCCAGACGGCCCGCGAGGAAGTCGGGCAGCGAGCACACCTCCAGGGTCGAGCCGAGGACGAACTCGCCCGGATGCAGCACGAAGGGCTCGCCCTCGGCGGGTTCGACCAAGGTGGTCAACTCGTCCTGCCGCTTCGCGGGATCGATGTGCGTGTACTTGGTGTTGTTGAAGACGCGAAACAGCGAGTCCAGTCGTACGTCCACACTCGACGGCTGGACCAGGCCCGGGTCGAACGGGTCGATGCCGAGGTTCCCGGCATCGATCTCGGCACGGATGTCGCGGTCTGATAGCAGCACGATTCCTCAGACTAGAGCATGAAGGCCGAGTTCATCGAGGGTCGGGAGTGCGGAGCGCACCGGGCGGCGGTGACGTCACTGCTCGTCCCGCTGCCGGCGCCGGTACTCGTCGAGCCGGCGACCGCCGGAGACTCGGTCGCGCACCAGGAGGCTGACGAAGCGGATACCGAGACCGAGCACGATCAAACTGCTCGCCATCTGAACCGATACGGCGATCCGCGCATTCTGCGATACCGCGACCAGGTCGCCGAATCCGGTGGTCGTGAAGACCGTCAGGCAGAAGTACAGGGCGTCGACTCTGCTCAGGTCCTCGTTGAACGAACCGGGCGCGTACTCGCTGAAGAGGTAGTAGGTCGCCGAGAACGAGACGATGTAGAAGCAGATCACGGCGGCGAGCATCTCGATCGCCGTCGCGACCGGGTGGTCGGACCGGAGGAAGTGCCGGACCTCCCATACGCAGAAGCCGCCGAGCAGCGCGACGCCGACGATCATCCCGGGCACCCGCCAGGTGCTGTCGCTGCCGATCGGCAGCAGGAAGTAGCCCGCGAGGAGGACCGCCGCGGCTCCGAGCGGCCGCAGCAACGCCGCGGCCACGTGGCTCGTTCGATGGGGCGCGGTGCCGGAATCGTTCATCGAATCAATCGCACCACGCGCGGCGGACCAGGCGCAGAGAATCGCCGAACCGCCCGGTGTCCGCGCCTGTCTCGCAGCAACTCACAGCAGCGTGACGCCCCAGAGCAGCGCCCAGATCACCGCCACCAGAGCGAAGTACACCAGCAGCGCACGCCGCGACTCCGCCGCGGTCGGCGTCGAATACAGTTGCACGCCACCGAACCGGGGGAACATGTAGGTCAGCTCCAGCAATTCGCCCGCACGGACCTCACCGGTGCACTCGGCGAGGTGCTTGCGTTCGGCGCCGCGTCGGATGAACACCCGGAAACGATGCGTTCCGGGAACCACGGGGACTTCGATCCGGCCCCACTTGACCGGTGCCATTTCGTATCCGTCGACCTCGACGCTGATCGCCGAGGAGGCGAGCACGGGATTGAAGATCGCGAAGCCGCACATGATCGCCACCCCTTCGCTCAGGTACGGCCCCTGCGGCAGCATTCCGAATGCGAGCGGCCGCGGAAGCTGCGACGGGCCGGGTCCCCACGACGGGTGGCCGCCGGGCGGTGGTTCAGTCATCGAGTCTCCGGTGGGTAGCCGATCGCGGTGATCCGAACCTAATCGGGACGGACCTCTCGCCGCGAGAGCGACCATTCGGACGGCGTACCCGCTCGGGTTCTCCACCGTGGTCCCCACAGCCGAACGGTCAGCGGGTGAACGAGCCCTCCAGCCGATTGCGTGAGCCGGGATGGATCAGCCGGGCCACACTCACCAGTCCGTGCTCGGACCAGGTCCGGCGCCGGATCAGCAGGCACGGCTCGGACCGTTCGATCTGCAGCAGCCGGCATTCCTCGGGACTGGCCAGCACCGCCTCCACCACATGCTCTCCCCGGACCAGCGGAGCCACACGGCTGAGGTAATCGTTGGGCGTGAGTTCGGTGAAGTCCTGCGCGAGGTAGTCGGGCGCCTCGGCAGGATTGACGAACCTGTCCTCGACCTGGATCGGCGTCTCGTCCTCGAAATGCACCAGCACCGAGTGGAACACCGTGGCGACCCCGACGGCGTCGCTCAACGGCGCCGATGCGGTAGTGGCCTTCTCTTCGCGCACCAGCACCACCTCGGTGCGGTGCCGGTGCCCGCGCTGCTGGATCTCGTCGGCGATGTTCTTCACCTCGAACAGCGGCGACGGCGCCTTCGTTCCCGCCACAAAGGTACCCACGCCCATCATCCGGACGATCAGCCCCTCGCCGGTGAGTTCGCGCAGTGCCCGGTTGATCGTCATCCGGGAGAGCCCCAGCGCGTTGACGAACTGGTTCTCGGACGGCAGTTGATCGCCTTCGGACCACCGCCCCGACCGGATCTGAGCCGAGACCAACCGCTTGACGCGCTCGTAGGCGGGAAGCGACTCGCCGCCGGGCTCGTCGAACAGAGCCGCGAGGTCCGCGTCGAGTTCGACCACTGCCATCGACCGCCCCTGTTCCTCGAGATCTCACCGGCCCACGAAGTCTACCGACCTCAGCCGGCCATCCGTCGCAGTTGCCGCGACGCGACGGACAGCGCGGCCAGCCCGCGGTCGGCGGAGACGGGTATCCGGGCGACCTCGTCGAGCACGGCCCGCGCCCGGCTCAGCCGGGACCCGTTGCGCTCCTCCCAGTCCGCGATCATCCGTTCGGGACCGTCGCCGGCCACCGAGTGCATGAGAACGTCGAGGGTCAGGACGCGCACGCTGTCGTACAACTCATCCCGCAGCGCCAGCCGCGCCAGCGTGTCCCACCGGCTCTCCGTCGGCAGCGCCGACACCCTGCCGAGCAGCGGAACCAGGCCCACGTGTTCGCACAGTCGGAAGTACAGTTCCCCCGCGACGGACAGTTCGCATCCGGACCGGTCGGCGATCTCGACGACGTCGAGCAGACCGAACCGATCCAGCACCAACTCCACGTCGCGCACCAGCTCTTCGGGCGCACCGCGGCGCGCGATCGCGCGCGTACGGTCGTGCAGGTTGGTGCGGTCGGCGCCCACCAGCCAGCCGCCGAGCAGTTCCGACGCCCTCGCGATCCGCTCGCGGAACCGCGCGATCTCGGCACCGACCGCCAGCGGCTGGGGACGACGATTCAGCATCCAGCGCGCCGCCCGGTCGAGCAGCCGCCGGGAGACCAGCACGAGTTCGTCGGCGACCGCGGCGGGGACATCGGCCGTACCGATGCGCGACCAGAGCTCCGGCAACCCGAACACCTCCGTCACCACGACGAACGCCCGCGCGGCGTCGTCCGTGGACGCCCCCACCTCCTCGGCGAGCCGGAAGACGTAGGCGAGGCCACCGCCCGCGACCACGCGGTTGGTCAGTTCGGTCGCGATGATCTCGCGGCGCAACCGATGCCGATCGATCGCGTCGGCGTGCGCGCGGTGCAGCGGCCGGGGGAAGTACTCGCGCAGGATCGGCACGCAGACGCCGTGGTCGACGAGGTCGCCTGCCAGCAGTTGCTCTTTCAGTTCGAGTTTGACGTGCGCCATCAGCGTCGCGAGTTCGGGGGCGGCGAGGCCCTCCCCCGCCCGCTTGCGGGCGGCGATCTCGGCGCGGTCCGGCAGCACTTCCAATGCGCGGTCGAGCGCGCCTGCGGCCTCCAGTGCCGCGATCTGCCGGGCGTGCACTCCGAGTTGCGCCGGCGCCTCGGTGAGGGCGGTACCGATCACCGCGTTCTGGGAGACGTTGTCCGCCAGTACCAATGCCGCGACCTCGTCCGTCATGGCCGCGAGCAACCGCGCCCGCGCTTCGGCGTCGATCTCACCGGCGCCCACCAGGTCGTCCAGCAGAATCTTGATGTTCACCTCGTGGTCGGAGCAGTCCACGCCGGCGGAGTTGTCGAGGGCGTCGGTGCCGACCTTGCCGCCGCCGCGCGCGAACTCGATGCGGGCGGCCTGCGTCAGGCCGAGGTTGCCGCCCTCCCCGATCACACGGGCGCGCAGGTCGCCGGCGTCCACGCGCACGGCGTCGGTGCCCTTGTCCCCCGCGTCGGCGTGAGACTCGGTGCCCGCCTTCACATAGGTGCCGATGCCGCCGTTCCACAGCAGGTCGACGGGTGCGCGCAGGATCGCCCGGATCAGCTCCGGCGGGGTCAGTTCGGTGACGGACTCGTCGAGGCCGAGTGCCCGGCGCACCGGCGCACTGACCGGCACGGACTTCACGCCGCGCTCCCACACCCCGCCTCCCGCGCTGATGAGCGCACTGTCGTAGTCGGCCCACGACGACCGCGGCAGCTCGAACAGCCGCCGCCGCTCCGCGTACGACGACGCGGCGTCCGGGTCGGGATCGAGGAAGATGTGCCGGTGGTCGAAGGCCGCGACCAGCCGGATGTGTTCGCTGCACAGCATCCCGTTGCCGAAGACGTCGCCGCTCATGTCGCCGATCCCCGCGACCGTGAAGTCCTCGGCACCGACGTCGACGCCGAGTTCGCGGAATCGGCGGGTCACCGCCTGCCACGCCCCGCGGGCGGTGATGCCCATCTGTTTGTGGTCGTAGCCGACCGAGCCGCCGGAGGCGAAGGCGTCGCCGAGCCAGAAGCCGTATTCGGCGGCCACCTCGTTGGCGATGTCGGAGAACGACGCAGTGCCCTTGTCTGCGGCCACCACGAGGTAGGCGTCGTCACCGTCGTACCGGACCAGGCCGGCGGCCGGAATCACGGCACCGGTGGCACGGTCGACGTTGTCGGTGACGTCGAGCAGCGAGCGGATGAACAGGCGGTAACCGGCAACGCCCGCCGCGCGCAGCGCCGCACGATCGGCTTCGGCGTCACCGGTCGCGGCGGGCGGGCGGCGCAGCACGAACCCGCCTTTCGCTCCGACCGGAACGATCACCGCGTTCTTCACCGCCTGTGCCTTCACCAGACCGAGGACCTCGGTGCGGAAGTCCTCACGCCGGTCCGACCAGCGAAGCCCGCCGCGGGCGACCGCCCCGAACCGCATGTGCACACCCGCCATCGACGGTGAGTGAACGAAGATCTCGTGTCGCGGGCGCGGCTGCGGCAGTTCGGCGATGGCGCGCGGATCGAGTTTGAGTGCCAGCGCCTCGCGTTCGGGCGTGGCGAAGTAGTTGGTGCGCACGGTGTTCCGCACCACGTCGACCAATGCGCGCAGGATCCGGTCCTCGTCGAGACCGAGCACCGTCTCGATCAGCGCCGATACCTCGGCCGCCGCGGCCTCGCCCCCGTCGCCGGTCGCGGCGGCCGGGTCGAACCGGGCGGTGAAGTACCCGACGATCCCCGCGGCGATGTCCGGGTGACGGCGCAGGACGTCGGCGACGTAGGCGCTGCTGTACGGCAGTCCGCCCTGACGGAGGTATTCGGCGCAGGCGCGCAGCACGGTCACCTGTCGCCAGTGCAGTCCGGCGCGGGCCACCAGTTCGCCGAGCGCGTCCGGCTCGGTCCGTCCGTGCCACAGCGCCCGCACGGCGGCGGCGAAGCGCGCCGCGAAGGCCTCGAAACCGTCGGTCGGGGCGCTCGGGTAGCGGACCGTGAACTCGTACACCCAGCACGGCACCTCGGTCGGCGAGACCAGCGCGTACGGACGCTCGTCGAGCACTTCGACGCCGAGACTCTGCAGCAACGGCATCACGTCGCCCAGCGACGCCGGCTGTCCGCCGACGTACAGCGACAGCCGGTGCCGGTCCGCCGCGGCCGGGTCGGCGGCGAGGCGGACATCCAGGTCCCCGGCGGCGAGCCCGGCCAGAACGTCCAGGTCCACGCGAGCGCGCCGAGGCTCGAAGTCCTGCTTGTACCCGGCGGGCAGCCCGGAGACGAACCGTGCGAGTGAGTCGCGGATGTCGGTCTGTGCGCCGTCGAGGGCCGCCTCGTCCCATCGGCGGAAGACGCGGGCGAGGGCATCGTCGATCCCGCCCGCGGCGGTGTGTCCGACATCCGTGTGGTCGGCATCCGTGTGGTCGGCGTCGGTGTGGACGAGGGCGGCGGTGTCGGTGGGAGATGCGGTGTCCATTTCAAGGGACCCTTCCGCCGGATACCACGCTGCATCCGGCTGGTCGTCGTGTCCGTTCGCGTGGTCGAACTTCTCGCGTCCCGGGACCGGTTTCGGAACCGCCCCTTGACACGAATCTGTATAGACAGGAATATACAAGTCATACTTGCAGAACGTGAGCCAGTACACAACCACCGATAAACACGACGCAGAACACCAGGAGTTCTCATGGACATCACCTCGCCCGGCCACGAAGCCCGCCCCGTCCGCGCACCGCGCGGTTCCGAGCTCAACACCCTCGGGTGGCAGCAGGAGGGCGCGCTGCGGATGCTGATGAACAACCTCGACCCCGAGGTCGCCGAACGCCCGGACGACCTGGTCGTCTACGGCGGCACCGGTCGCGCCGCCCGCAGCTGGGCCGCGTTCGACGCGATGGTGGCCACGCTCAAGACCCTCAAGGACGACGAGACCATGCTGGTGCAGTCCGGCAAGCCGGTCGGCGTATTCCGCACCAACGAGTGGGCGCCGCGCGTGCTGCTGGCCAACTCCAACCTCGTCGGCGACTGGGCCAACTGGGAGGAGTTCCGCAGGCTCGAGGAACTCGGGCTGACCATGTACGGCCAGATGACGGCCGGCTCGTGGATCTACATCGGCAGCCAGGGCATCCTGCAGGGCACCTACGAGACCTTCGGTGCCGTGGCCCGCAAGCGCTTCGGCGGCACGCTGGCCGGGACGATCACCCTCACCGCCGGCCTCGGCGGCATGGGCGGCGCCCAGCCGCTGGCGGTCACGATGAACGACGGCGTCGCGATCTGCGTGGAGTGCGACCCGGCCCGCATCGACCGCCGCATCGCGCATCGCTACCTCGACGCGAAGGCCGAGACCGTCGACGAGGCGCTCGATCTGGCGACCAAGGCCCGCGACGAGCGCCGACCGCTGTCGATCGGCCTGCTCGGCAACGCGGCCGAGATCTTCCCGCAGCTGCTGGAGATGAACGCCCCGATCGACATCGTCACCGACCAGACCTCCGCGCACGACCCGCTGTCGTACCTGCCCGTCGGGATCTCCCTCGAGGACTGGCACACGTACGCCCAGAAGGATCCGCAGTGGTTCACCACGGAGTCGCAGCGCTCGATGGCCGCGCACGTGGAGGCGATGGTCGGGTTCATGGATCGGGGCGCCGAGGTCTTCGACTACGGCAACTCGATCCGCGACGAGGCCCGCAAGGGCGGCTACGAGCGGGCGTTCGAGTTCCCGGGCTTCGTTCCGGCCTACATCCGCCCGCTGTTCGAGGAAGGCCTCGGCCCGTTCCGGTGGGCGGCGCTGTCGGGCGACCCGAAGGACATCGAGGCCACCGACAAGGCCATCCTCGAACTGTTCCCGGAGAACGAGCACCTGCGGCGCTGGATCACGATGGCCGGTGAGCGGGTGGAGTTCGAGGGACTGCCCGCCCGCATCTGCTGGCTCGGTTACGGAGAGCGGCACCGTGCCGGACTCAAGTTCAACGAGATGGTCGCCAGCGGCGAACTGTCGGCGCCGCTGGCCATCGGCCGCGACCACCTCGACTCCGGTT
Organism: Gordonia cholesterolivorans; assembly: GCF_039531975.1. Classification (NCBI taxonomy): domain Bacteria; kingdom Bacillati; phylum Actinomycetota; class Actinomycetes; order Mycobacteriales; family Gordoniaceae; genus Gordonia; species Gordonia cholesterolivorans. The sequence goes on from NZ_BAAARB010000013.1 coordinate 114,709, forward strand.
CGGTGGCCTCGCCCTACCGCGAGACCGAGGACATGGCCGACGGTTCGGACGCGATCGCCGACTGGCCGCTGCTCAACGCACTGGTCAACACGGCGTCCGGCGCCTCCTGGGTGTCGATCCACCACGGCGGCGGCGTCGGCATGGGACGCTCGATCCATGCCGGCCAGGTGTGCATCGCCGACGGAACCGAACTCGCCGCGCAGAAGATCGAACGGGTCCTCACCAACGACCCGGGCATGGGCGTCATCCGGCACGTGGACGCCGGCTACGACCACGCCACCGAGACCGCACGCACCCGCGGCGTGCGCATCCCGATGGCCGAGAGCTGACCGATGACCTCAGACGGATCGGTTCTCATCACCGGCATCGGCACGTTGGTCACCAACAGCCCGGAGCTCGGCGACGGTCCGCTGGGACTGCTCCACGACGCCGCGATGGTCTTCCGCGACGGCGTCGTGGAGTGGGTCGGCCCCGCCGCCCGGGTTCCGGACGGCGCCGCGCACCACCGCTACGACGTGGACGGACGCGCCGTGCTGCCGGGCTTCGTGGACAGTCACGCACATCTGGTGTTCGGCGGTGAACGCGCCGAGGAGTTCGCGGCCCGGATGACGGGCGAGCCGTACGGCGCGGGAGGTATCCGCACCACCATCGCCGCGACCCGCGGCTCCTCCGACGACCAGCTCGACGCCAACATGGCGCGGCTGGTGCGCGAGGCGCTCGCCGCCGGGAGCACCACGATCGAATGCAAGTCCGGTTACGGGCAGGACATCGACACCGAGATGCGCAGCCTTCGCGTCGCGGGCCGGCACACCGGTGAGACGACGCTGCTCGCCGCGCACGTCACGCCGCCCGAATACACCGGTCGCACCGACGATTACGTCGAGATGGTCTGCGAGCGGATGATCCCCGACTGCGCACCGCACGCGAAGTGGATCGACGTCTTCTGCGAGACCGGAGCGTTCGACCGCGACCAGTCCGAGGCGGTGCTGCGTGCCGGCATCGACGCCGGGCTGACCGCGCGAGTGCACGGCAACCAGCTCGGCCCCGGCCCCGGCGTGCAGTTGGCCGTCGAGCTCGGCGCCGCGTCGGTGGACCACGTCACGCACACCACCGCCGACGACGTCGAAGCGCTGGCCGCGAGCAGCACAGTCGCGACCCTGCTGCCCACCGCCGACTTCTGCACGCGCAGCAGCAGATACCCCGACGCCCGCGCGATGCTCGACGCCGGCGTCACCGTGGCGCTGGCCGCCGACTGCAATCCCGGCACCAGTTACACCACGAGCATCCCGCTGTGCATCGCGCTGGCCGTGCGGGAGATGCACATGAGTCCCGATGAGGCGGTCTGGGCCGCCACCGCCGGCGGAGCAGCGGCCTTGCAGCGCAACGACATCGGCCGTCTGACGGTGGGATCACGCGCCGACGCGATCGCACTGGACGCACCGTCGCACATCCATCTGGCCTATCGGCCGGGAGTTCCGCTGGTCCGCGAGGTGTGGAAGAACGGGGCACTCGTCCCCGCCCGACACTGACAACCGAAGATTGAGAGGCACAAGCGATGTCGATGACCGGACTCGTGGATGTGACACCCGAACCGTGGTCGGGGCGAGACGACGGCCCGGGTGCCGAACATGTGCGGTGGCATCACGTGGTGCGCCCGCTCGTCGCCGACGATCCGCCCGCCGCCGACTCCCCCGCCCCCACCACGATCGTCGGCTTCGCCAGCGACGAAGGGGTACGCCGCAACAAGGGCCGCACCGGCGCGGCGACGGGGCCCGGTGCACTGCGGCGCGCGTTGGCGCCGATGGCCCTGTCCGGACCGATCAACGTCTTCGACGCCGGCGACGTCGCCGTCACCGACGGCGAGCTGGAAGCCGGCCAGGAGCGGCTCGGCCGGGTGGTCGGCACGCTGCTCGACGCCGGACACCTCCCGCTCGTCCTCGGCGGCGGTCACGCCGTCGCGTACGGCAGTTTCCTCGGTCTGGCCCGCTCGCGGGCCGCGCAGGCCGGGGCACGGCTCGGGGTCCTCAACCTCGATGCGCACTTCGATCTGCGGCCGGACCCCGTGCCCAGTTCCGGCACCCCGTTCCGGCAGATCGCCGAACACGAGCGTGCGCGCGGCGCACAGTTCCGCTACGCGGTGCTCGGCATCAGTCAGCCGAGCAACACGCGGGTGCTCTTCGACACCGCCGACGCGCTCGGTGTGCGGTATCTGTTCGACGACGCCTGCTCGGTCGCCGACTTCGCCGTCGTCGACCGTTTCGTCGATGCGTTCCTCGACGATGTGGATCTGCTGTACCTGACCATCGACCTGGATGTGCTGCCTGCCGCGGTGGCCCCCGGCGTCAGCGCCCCGGCCGCATACGGGGTTCCGGTGGAGACCGTCCAGCGGGTGTGCGACCGGGTGGCGCGCAGCGGCCGGCTCGCACTCTGCGACGTCGCGGAACTCAACCCCGCACTGGACATCGACGGCCGCACGGCGCGTACCGCGGCGCGACTGCTGCACCGGATCGTCACGGCGCGCGCCTGATCGGCGGCGCTCAGAGCGCTCGCGAGACAGTTCACGTCCGACCAACACAGACCCTCGAACCGACCGGAGACTGTGGGAGCCCGCCCGGAATCCGGGCGGGCTCCCACAGTCTTGTGTGGCTTCTGGGGCCGATCAGTCCAGCGGACCGGTCACCGACTCCGCCGCGTCGAGCAGTTCGCCGCTGCGGGCCAGTTCGACGACCGCGTCGATCTCGGGGGCGAGCCAGCGGTCGGTTCCGGGGCCCTGCACGCGGGCGCGGATCGCGTCACGGACGGCGGCGGTCGGGGGCGCCGGCTGCAGGGGTGCCCGCAGGTCCAGTCCGCGTGCGGCGGTCAGCGCCTCCACAGCGAGGACCCGGGTCAGGCCGTCGATGCTCTTGCGGAGCTTGCGCGCCGCCGACCAGCCCATCGAGACGTGGTCCTCCTGCATCGCCGATGACGGGATGGAGTCGACGCTGGCGGGCGCGGCGAGCCGCTTGAGTTCGGAGACGATCGCGGCCTGCGTGTACTGCGCGATCATGTGACCGCTGTCGACACCCGGGTCGTCGGCCAGGAACGGCGGCAACCCGTGGTTGCGGGCGGTGTCGAGGAATCGGTCGGTGCGTCGCTCGCTCATCGACGCGACGTCGGCCACGACGATCGCGAGGAAGTCGAGGACGTAGGCGACCGGGGCGCCGTGGAAGTTGCCGTTGGACTCCACTCGTCCGTCGATGGTGACCACCGGGTTGTCGACGGCGGCAGCCAGTTCCCATGCGGCGACCTGTTCGGCGTGCGCGAGGGTGTCGCGGGCGCCGCCGGCCACGGTGGGCGCGCAGCGCAGCGAGTACGCGTCCTGGACGATGGTGCAGTCCGGGCTCTGGTGGCTGGCCACGATCGGGGAGTCCTCGAGCAGCCGGGTCATGTTGCCGGCGGCCGCGGCCTGTCCCGGGTGCGGCCGCAGTGCCTGCAGGTCGGCGGCGAAGACGCGCCCGGTGCCCAGGAGTCCTTCGACGCTCATCGCCGCGGTGATGTCGGCCAGCGCCAGCAGCCGCCGCAGGTCGTGGCAGGCCAGCACCAACTGGCCGAGCATTCCGTCGGTGCCGTTGATGAGTGCCAGGCCCTCCTTCTCCTCCAACACCACCGGGGTGATGCCTGCGGCCGCGAGAGCCTGCGCCGCGGGCATCTGCTGCCCGGAGGCGTCACGGACCACGCCCTCGCCGATGACGGCCAGCGCGCAGTGCGCGAGCGGGGCCAGGTCGCCGGAGCAGCCGAGGCTGCCGTACTCGTGAACCACCGGGGTGATGCCGGCGTTCAGCAGGGCCGCGTAGGTCTGCGCGACCTCGGGCCGGACTCCCGTGCGGCCGGTCGCCAGAGTGGACAGGCGCAGCAGCATCAGCGCGCGGACCACCTCGCGTTCCACTTCCGGTCCCGACCCGGCGGCGTGCGACCGGACCAGACTGCGCTGCAACTGCTTGCGCATCTCCTGCGGAATGTGTCGGGTGGCGAGGGCGCCGAAGCCCGTCGACACTCCGTAGACCGGCTTCGGGTCGGCGGCCAACGCCTCGATGCGGGTGCGGGTCTGCGCGATCGCGGCCAGCGACTCGTCCGACAGCCGGACCTTCGCGCCGTGCCGTGCGACTGCCACCACGTCGTCCGGGCTCACTGCCCCGATGCCGACGACGGTCTCGGCCGTCGGGGTGGATTCGGTCTGTGCGGTCATGGTCATGGTTGCTCCAATTCGGGTTCTGACGAGGTGGTCGGGGGAACGGTTGCGGGGTCGGCGGCCATCACCGCCGGCGGGTGGGTTTCGTCGTGCGCGTCCTCGCTCCGGTCTTCGGAGGCGCGTCGCACCCACAGCTGGTAGGCCAGGGTGAGCAGTGCCAGCCAGACGACGCCGACGATGATCGCGACTCGGGTGTCCGGGTAGTAGGCCAGGATGCCGAACACGAACAGCAGGAATGCGATCGCGGCGATCGGTCCGTAGGGCCACAGCGGTACCGGGAACTTCAGTTCGGCCTGCTCCTCCGCGCTCATCTTGCGGCGCGAGGCCACCTGGGCCAGCAGGATCATCAGCCACACCCAGATCGTCGCGAAGGTGGCGATGGCGGCGATGATCAGGAACACCCGATCCGGGATGAGGGCGTTGAGCACCACGCCGATCAGCAGCGCCACGGCGATCGCCGCGACCGTCACCCACGGCACGCCGCCGCGGCTGACTCTGCGCATCGCGGCCGGAGCCTGTCCCTTGTGCGCCATGCCGTACAGCAGGCGGCCGGCGCCGTAGATGTCGCTGTTGATCGCCGAGAGCGCCGCGGTGATGAGCACCAGGTTGAGCACGGTCGCCGCCGCGTGCAGGCCGAGTCCCTGGAAGATCTGGACGAACGCGCTCGACTTGGAGTCGACGCTCGTCCACGGGTTGATCGCCATGATGACCGCGAGCGTGAGCACGTAGAACAGAATGACTCGGATCGGGACGGTGTTGACCGCGCGCGGGATGGTCTTCTCCGGGTTCGCCGCCTCTCCGGCCGTCACACCGATGATCTCGGTGCCGCCGTAGGCGAAGATCACCACCGCGAAGGAAGCGATGATGCCGCCGATGCCGTTAGGCGCGAAACCGCCGTGTGTCCACAGATTGCTGACTCCGGTGCTCACGTCGTGCACGCCGAAGCCGAAGATCAGGATGGCCGCGCCGCCGGCGATCATCGCAATGATCGCCACGACCTTGATCAGTGAGAACCAGAACTCCAGTTCGCCGTAGACCTTGACGCTGATCAGGTTCACCGAGGCGACGACGAGCACCACCAGCAGCACCCAGATCCATCTGGGTACGTCTGGGAACCAGAAGCCCATGTAGACGCCGAAGGCCGTCACGTCGGCGAGGCAGACGATCACCATCTCGAAGATGTAGGTCCATCCGGTGGTGAACCCGGCCAGCGGGCCGAGGTACTTGCGCGCGTACTCGCCGAACGAGCCGGCCACCGGATTCGCCACCGCCATCTCGCCGAGCGCCCGCAGCACCAGGAACACCACCGCGCCGCCGATCATGTAGGCGATCAGGACGGCGGGTCCGGCGGTCTGGATCGCGTCGGACGATCCGTAGAACAGTCCTGTGCCGATCGCCGAGCCGAGCGCGATGAAGCGGATGTGCCGCGCTGAGAGCCCGCGGCGCAACGTGCCGCCGGTGGTCGACTCCGTGGGTGTGCCGGGTGCGGTGGCATTCACGGGCGCTACCTCCTGGGGGTGGTCGGCCGCTCGGCCGATTGGTGTGGGGTCCGCAATGAGCATCGCCGTTAGTGACACCCATCACGTTGTCTATACATGTATAGACGTGTGCTCCCGCTCGGTCAAGACCGCCGGCGCCGCATCGCCATGTCCGTCCGCCCCATGAGGACGCGGAGGCGGGGGCCGACGCCGGATGCTCGAGCCGTCACAGCAAACGGAATACGTTGCGGCGGGCGATGTACGGACCGTCCGAGCAATGGTCGGGGCACGCAGGTCGGCGCCGCGTCAGCTCGCCCGACGACGTGGCGTTGAGACCGTGCCTGATGCGCCGATCGCAGATGCACTCGTCGAGTGTCGCCATGCGGTGGACTCAGAGTCCGATCGAGACGTCCGGAGTCGGGTGCGGGCGAGCCCGCACCTACTCGCAGATGTTGACTCACAGTTGCCTCGCAACGCGAAATCCCCCGGCCAGAAATGCTCCGACCAGGGGATTTCGTGGAGCCGATGACGGGAATCGAACCCGCACTCTCAGCTTGGGAAGCTGATGTTCTACCACTAAACTACATCGGCACTGCGAGGCGATCTCGCGGCTCCAAGACTAGCAAACCGCCGTCGACTCGCAGTGACCGACGCTCCGGAAGCCGTCAGGTGTGACGGCTTCGGTCAGGCCGTCCAGTGCGGGTCACGGCCCGACAACCCGACGAGCCTGTCGAGCGGCGGGGCGGTCTCAGGAACCGGCACGCTAGCCGCGAAGGCCTTGCCCTCGCCCTGGAAGTCCGGGGTGAGCATCCCGGGCGCGAACTCCAGCGAGGCCTCCAGCGCGCTGTCGGCGGGCGCCCAGGGTCTCCCGGCCGCGCGAGCCAGGTCCCAACCGTGAACCTGGTACTCCCACAACATCATCGACAGAGCCATGTCTCCGGGCATCGCGGAATCTCCGATTCGGAGCGGTTCGGCGGCGGCCTCCGGCAGCACGACGTCGAGTCGTTCGGCGAGCTCCCGTACCTGGTCGCCGCCGGTGCCGGCCACAGACACCGCGCCCGGATCACTGCAGAGATGGTCGTCTGAGGTGAACCCGTCGGTGAACGCGGTCAACCACCCCACGACGTGGGCCCGCAACGTCTGAAAGTCGAACTCGCTGCATGGAGTCGGAGCGTCGAGCGGAGTGTCTGAGGCACCGTCGAGAACGTCGGCGAGGCTCTTCAGGGTCTGGTTCAGGGCAGTGGACGTTTCCATGATTCGACGGTACGACCACACACTCCCGAGGTCTTGAAGATTTCCGACATCTCCACCGCCCGCTCGCGGACCAGTTTTGTCGGACCTGAGTGATAGCGTTCAGGTAGTCAAGAAAACATGGTGTGACCAGCTGAAACACTCGGGGGAGGTGGCAGCGATGACCGATCCGTTCACTGATCCGATCGCGACTGTCGTTGCCACCGGTGCACTGCCGGACCAGCCCGCGGAGTTGTTGGCGTTGATCGATGCCGCGGCGGTGAAGCTCGCCGAGACCTCCCTGTCACCGGAGACCGAACCGGAACTGCTGGCCCACACACAGACCGCCGAACGCATTCGGCGACGCTGGGACGGCGTTTCGTCCAGATTGTTGGTGGAGGTCTCCGACCGCAACGCGCACCGCACCGCCGGGTACCTGAATCCGCACCAATACCTCTCACAAGGGCTGCGGCTGGGAACCCGCGAGGCCGGCCGGCGGCTGCGGATGGCTGAGGCGATCGGCGAGTTCTCCAACTGTCAAGGGCAGACGCTGCCTCCGCGCAAGCCGGCGACCGCCGCCGCGGTGGCGGCCGGGACTGTCGGTGCCGAACACGCGTTGGTGATCTCGGGCGTTTTGGCGAAAGTGCCCGGCTGTATCGCGCCGGAGGTCAAAGCCCGCGCGGAGGCGGAGTTGGCCGACGCGGCGGCCGGGTTGAATCCGGATGATCTGGGCAAGGTCGGTGACCGGCTGCTCGCTCGGGGGTGTCAGATGGTCTGTGTAAGTCCAGTGCTCATCAGTGAGAGGAAGATCTATGAGCATGGCGTTAGACGACAAGCAGCAGGGCCACGACGACGAGCAGTTGCCTGAACTGGCCGAGCCGCGCTCGACCGCGGAAGTCGCCGAGGCATTACAGGCCTCGGGCATGGTCGATGAGCTGCTCGCCCAGATCGATACCGGCCAGATCCAGATCACCGGCGAAGGCGGGTTGATCCCAGGTCTGATCAAACTGGCCCTCGAACGCGGTCTGAAGGCCGAGCTGACCGATCACCTCGGCTATGCCAAGGGCGATCCGGCCGGGCGGGAGTTGCCCAACGCCCGTAACGGGTCGAGCCCGAAAACGGTGGCCTCGGAGGCCGGGCCGGTCGAGCTGAACATTCCTCGTGACCGTGACGGCACGTTCACCCCGCGGCTGGTCCCGAAGGGCTCGCGCCGCCTCGGCGGCCTCGACGACATCATCATCTCGCTCTACGCCGGCGGCATGACGTTGCGCGACATCCAACACCATTTGGCCTCCACGATCGGCACCGATCTCTCGCACGAGACGATCTCGAAGATCTGCGACGAGGTCCTCGACGCGGTCGATGAATGGCAGAACCGGCCGCTGGAGCCGTTGTATCCCGTCATCTACCTTGATGCCCTGGTGGTGAAGGTCAAAGACGGCGCCCATGTCCGAAACAAGCACGCCCACATTGCTATTGGCGTCGATATGGCCGGCGTCAAGCATGTGCTGGGAATCTGGATACAGGCCGAAGAAGGCGCCAAGTTCTGGGCCGGGGTGTGTGCGAATCTGGCCAACCGCGGCGTCAAGGACGTGCTGATCGTGTGCTGTGACGGGCTCACCGGATTCCCCGAAGCGATCGAGGCGACCTGGCCGCTGGCCACCGTGCAAACCTGTGTGGTGCATCTGATCCGCAACTCGATGCGGTTCGTGAACTACAAAGACCGCAAAGACGTCGCTCGGGCGATTAAACCGATCTACACCGCCCCCGACGCCGAGACCGCCCGCCGCGAGTGGGAAGCCTTCCGCGACTCGGAACTAGGCGCCAAATATCCGAGTGCGGCAATGGCTTTCGACCGAGCCTGGGATCGGTTCATCCCCTTCCTGGCATTCCCGCCCGAGCTGCGCAAAGTGAAGCGCCCTGGGTTTGATGGAGACTCGCGCTATTTGATTCCGACCAGCTGTTCGCGGTCGGCTTGGACAGCATAGAACGCGTGCTCGAACTCGGCGGGCGGGACGTCGCCGAGGTATCCGTGG